>CAZLZE010000091.1:0-5537 GCA_964563935.1 uncultured Phycisphaerae bacterium
ATATCCCCCGCCCGCTTCGTTCGCAGATCGGGAAGCCCAAATGCCTTCAGACGAATGAAATGCCCCGGCTGAGTTCCCTGCTGAATATCCAGCGGCGTGCTCTTTCCGCTCAACAACGGCACCTCAATCGAATCGCCCAGCGCCGCCTGCGTAAAACTAATGGGCAAATCCATGATCAAGTCGTTGCCCTGACGCGTCAGGAACGGGTGCGGCTTGACGCGGACCAGACAGTGCAGATCGCCCCGCCGACCGCGAGAACCCGGCTCGCCTTCCCCGCGAAGCCGCAATACCTGACCGTCATGAATCCCCGCGGGAATGGACACCGTCAACTGCTTCTTCTTCGCCACCCGACCGTTCGACTTGCATTCCTTGCACGGGGTGCCGATGATCATCCCCTTGCCGTGACACTTCGGACACTCGGTAACCACGCGACTCACAAAAAAACCGAATCCTTGCGTCTGTTCCACCTGGCCATACCCGCCGCACGTGCGGCACTGGTTCTTCGGCGTTCCCGGCTCGGCGCCAGACCCTCCGCACCGCTCACAAATCTCCTCCCGGGTGAACGCGATCTCACGCTCCACTCCGGTGGCCACTTCTTCCAGCGTAATCTCGATCTCCGTCTGGAGATCCTGCCCCAGGTCGCGATCGCCCTGCCCGAACCCGCCTCCAAAAATGTCCCCCAGGCCGAACATGTCGAAAATATCCCGAAAATCCATATGGCGAAAGTCATGCGTCGCCACCCCATGACCACGCAGACCCTCATGACCATACGTATCATACATCTTCCGCTTCTCCGGATCCGACAGCACCTCGTACGCCTCTGCCGCCTCCTTGAACTTCATCTCCGCACTCTTCTTATCCTCTTTGGCGCGGTCCGGGTGATATTTCATCGCGGCTTCACGCCAGGCCTTCTTGATCTGATCCGCCGTCGCCTCGCGCGAAACCCCGAGTACGTCGTAAAAGTCTTTCTTACTGCTTGTCACTGGCATTTCTTTCTCGTCTGTCGCCCAATCGGCTCAATTCGTCAACAAACCCTATATTGTATTTTAAAACGCCTCTCCGGGCAAGTCCATCCAGCTCCAAACTCCCAACATTTCTTCCTCTTCTCACTCCTGCAGGGCGGGTCGTTCCGGTCCTCCGGGTTCACCCGCCGTCTTCGTCAATAGAACGAAACCTCCAACCGCTTCCCCAGAATCCTCGCGACCTTCTCCATCGTATGCAATGTAATGGACATGTTGTCAGGATTAAGAATTCGATCCACCGCAGCTCGGCTCGTTCCCAGCATCTTGGCCAATCGCGACTTCGTCAGGCGTTTCTTCTTCATCTCCCGCTCCACCTGAAACGCAAGGACCCGCTTGATCGCACTGGACTCCACCACAGCCCGAATGCCCTCTTCCTCCAAAAACTCATCAAATTTAGACCCGACATGTGGGTTCTTTTTCATGTGATATCTCCTCTGACCTTCCTGTAACGTTTCTGAGCGATATCCAAATCGGACTTCTCCGTCTTGGCCGTCTTCTTGATGAACCCATGTAAGAGCACGATCTGTTCGCCAAGAACACAGAAGATCACCCGCGATATGCGATTGTTACTCAGCCGGCTTCTCACCTCATAAAGCCCGCGCCCCAACGGACGCACCAAAGGCATCCCAATCGGAAACCCGTACTGGACCGTCTTGATGTCTTCGCCGATGGTCACACGGTCCTGCTTCGGTTGCTCCTTCAACCACTCGCGAACGGGCTCACACCCGCTCTCACTCCGGTAGAAGAACACTTCCAACTTGCTGCTATCGTCTCGGTCCATACCCGAATTGTATCATTTCTGGTACACCCTTTCAAGTCCATTTCGTCAAAGCTAGTCCGCTAGGGCGGGTCGTTCCGGCCTTCCAGGTTCACCCGCCGTCCTCGATTCCCGATCCGGCGGGTCAACCTGCCGAAGACGGCACAACGACCCGCCCTTCAAAAAATCAAGATCCCTTTTATTCATGTCTCCAATCCCCAACCCCAAATGAAAAGGGGTGGTGTATGTCTAACCATGCCACCACCCCTTCATTCGTCCTGCCAAACTAGCTCACGCTGCCGGCCACCGGCTTCTTGTCTTCCTTCAGCTCGGTGATCGTCACTTCCGTCGTCAGCAGCAGGCTCGCAACCGACGCCGCGTTCTGCAACGCCGACCGGGACACTTTCGCCGGATCGATAATACCCGCCTTCACCATGTCCACCATCTCGCCCGTGGCGGCATTGTAGCCCCACTTGCCGCTCTTTTCCTTGATGTCCTCGACGATGACCGCCCCGTCCACGCCCGCGTTTTCCGCGATCTGCTTGGCAGGTGCTTCCAGCGCCTTGGCAACAATCTCGCAACCGATCTTCTCGTCGCCCGTCAGTTTGTCGCGAAGCTTCATGACCGCCTCGGCCGCACGGATAAACACCACGCCGCCTCCCGGCACGATGCCTTCAGCAACCGCCGCACGCGTCGCGTGTACCGCGTCCTCGATCAGGTCCTTCTTTTCCTTCATCTCCGTCTCGGTCGCCGCGCCGGCGTTGATCACTGCCACGCCCCCAGTCAACTTCGCCAAACGCTCCTGGAGCTTCTCGCGATCGTAATCGCTCGTCGTCTTTTCGATCTGGAACCGAATCTGATCGGCACGGGCCGTAATTTCAGACTTCTTGCCCACACCTTCCACGATCGTCGTGTTGTCCTTATCCACAACCACACGCCGAGCACGCCCGAGCTGACTCACTTCGACGTTCTCAAGCTTCACGCCCAGGTCTTCACTGATCACTTCGCCGCCCGTCAGCGTCGCAATGTCACCGAGCATGGCCTTGCGGCGATCGCCGAATCCCGGCGCCTTGACCGCGCAAATATTCAAAACGCCACGCAGCTTGTTCACCACCAGCGTCGCCAGAGCTTCGCCTTCGACATCTTCCGCAATCAGCAGCAACGGCTTACCCAACTGGACCACTTTCTCCAGCAGGGGTACCAGCTCGCGAATGTTGGAAATCTTCTTCTCGTGAATGAGAATATACGGCTCCTCAAGCACAGCCTCGAGGGTGTTCGGGTTCGTCATGAAATACGGGCTGATGTAACCGCGATCGAACTGCATACCTTCGACCACCTTCAGCTCCGTCGCGATCCCCTTGCCTTCTTCCACCGTCACCACGCCCTCGGCGCCGACCTTCGCGATCGCTTCCGCGATCAGCTTGCCCGTCTCCGCGTCATTGTTGGCCGATATCGTCGCAACCTGAGCAATGGCTTCGTCTTTCCCTTTCACCTTCGTCGACTGATTCGCGATCGCTTCCACCGCCGCTTCCACCGCCTTGTCGATCCCGCGCTTCAGGCTCATCGGGTCGCTTCCCGCGGTCACCATCTTGAGCCCTTCCGTGTAGATCGCCTCAGCCAGGACTGTCGCCGTCGTCGTCCCGTCGCCCGCGACGTCAGACGTCTTCGACGCCGCCTCGTTCACCATCTTCGCGCCCATGTTCTCGAACGGATCCGGCAGCTCGATCTCCTTGCTTACCGTCACCCCATCCTTGGTCACCCGGGGGGACCCGAAGCTCTTCTGGAGGATCACGTTCCGACCCGTCGGTCCCATTGTTACCTTGACGGCCGCCGCCAGTTTGCTGATCCCGCGACCTATCGCGGTATGTGCGTCCTGGTCAAACTTCATTTGCTTGGCCATGGTTATTCTCCTTTACTCTACTATGCCCAAAATGTCGCTCTCGCGGATAATAACGTACTTCTCGCCTTCGATCTCGACTTCCGTACCCGCGTACTTGCCGTAAAATACCTCGTCGCCCTTCTTCACTTCCATTCCGCCACGCTCGCCGCTCTTGAGCCGCTTGCCAGGTCCGGTGGCGATCACTTTACCACGCTGCGGCTTTTCCTTCGCGGTGTCCGGAAGAACAATTCCGCCCGCCGTCTTCTCTTCCGCTTCACATTGCTTGACCAGAATCCTGTCGTCCAAAGGTCGAATTTTCGCTGCCATCGCAAATCCTCCATCAATATCGTAAATGATGTCTTTCTTTTCCTAAAGCTGATAGCTGAAAGCTCAACGCTGACCGCTACTAGTACTCCATGTCTTCCATACCTTCGCCGCCCGCAGGAGCTTCCGCTTCCTTCTTCGGCTTTTCGGTAATGATGCAATCGGTCGTCAGCAGCAGGCCCGCCACCGACACCGCGTTCTGCAACGCCGTCCGTGTGACCTTCGTCGGATCGATCACCCCGCTTTCCACCAGGTTCTCATACTCGCCCGTCAGCGCGTTGAATCCGAATCCGAACGCCTTTTCCTGTCGCACCCGACGCAGCACCACCGCCCCGTCGAAACCCGCGTTTTCCGAGATCGTCTTCAGCGGAACGCAGACCGCCTCTTTCACGATCTGAAGTCCCAACGCCTCGTCGCCGTCCAGCTTCATGCCGTCCAGCACCTTCGACGCCCGAACCAACGCCACGCCACCCCCCGGAAGAATACCTTCTTCAATCGCCGCACGAGTCGCGTGCAGAGAATCTTCAATACGAGCCTTGCGCTCTTTCATTTCCGCTTCCGTCGCCGCGCCCACGTTGATCTGAGCGATTCCACCCACCAACTTCGCCATCCGCTCCTGGAGCTTTTCCTTATCGTAGTCGCTCGTCGTCTTCTCGATCTCACGCTTGATCTGCTCGATCCGCCCCTTGATCTGAGCGCTCGAACCGGCGCCCTCGACAATCGTTGTATTGTCGTTATCCACCACGACCTTCTTGGCCGTTCCCAAATCCGCGATACCCACGCTGTCCAGTTCGATCCCCAGATCCTTGAAGATCGGCTTGGCGTCGGTCAGAATGGCGATATCTTCCAGCATCGCCTTGCGGCGGTCGCCGTAGCCCGGCGCCTTCACCGCACAGCAATTCAAAATGCCCCGCAGCTTGTTCACCACCAGCGTCGCCAGAGCGTCACCCTCGACATCTTCGGCGATAATCAGCAGCGGACGCTTCGCCTGCGAAACCTTTTCCAGAATCGGAACCAGCTTCTGAATGCTGGAAATCTTGTCCTCGTACACGAGAATGAACGGCTTTTCCAGAACCGCTTCCATCGTATCGGCGTCGGTCACGAAGTGCGGCGACAGATACCCCCGGTCAAACTGCATACCTTCGCCCACGTCCACCGTCGTCTCCAGGCTCTTGCCTTCCTCGATCGTGATCACACCGTCCCGGCCGACCTTCTTCATCGCCTCGGCCAACTGCTTTCCGATCTCCGGATCGTTGTTGGCGGCAATCGCGGCAACCTTCTCGATCTCATTCTCCTTCACCGGCTTCGACAGTTTCTTCAACTCGTCGACAATCGCGGCGGCCGCCTGACGCATTCCACGATTCAGCGCCATCGCGTCGGCCCCGGACGTTACCATCTTGAACCCCTCACGGAAAAGCGCCTCGGCCAGCACCGTCGCCGTCGTCGTTCCGTCGCCCGCCACGTTGCTCGTCTTCGACGCCGCTTCCTTCACCAGCTTGGCGCCCATGTTCTGAAGCTTGTCCGAAAGATCAACTTCCTCGGCCCCCGTCACACC
>CAZLZE010000091.1:5547-21691 GCA_964563935.1 uncultured Phycisphaerae bacterium
CCGCGATCGATCACCGCGTTCTTGCCGCGAGGTCCCAACGTGGCTTTGACCGCCTTGGCCAACTTCTCCACGCCGCTCAGTAATGCCTTACGAGCTTCCACATCAAATGCTAGTTGCTTTGCCGCCATTGTGTTAAACCTCCTTAACTTTAACAGCCGACTAGCGGATTTCTGAACAAATCCATCACCTAAAAAACTAGTCTCGCCCATCGGAATGAAGCTTCCCTCATCCACCACATGAGCGCGAACTTACGGCTAAACCGCTTTCTGGTCCAGGCTTGCCTCCAAGACAAACCTCACCCTGCGGAGGGTCCCGCCAACGGCAACACCCTCCACCTCAGAGGTTTTATGCAAGTGATGTACCAAAGGACAGGCAGATTTCTCCCCAGACTTAGCACTCTTCTATGTACCGAATTTACAAGAGTATAGAACCACACAAATTTCCAACGACAATCCCAGCCATAGACCGTCACCTGACGAACTGACATTATGACATTCCGCCAGCCATACAAAGGCTGACATTATTTATGATCTTTTTTATCCGAACTGCGCGTATTGATGTTCCCGCCGACAGCGGTTATGCTGAAGCTGTAACGGTGGGAGGAACAGTTATGAAGAACCAGGAAATTGCCGCAATATTTCGCGAGATGGCGGATCTTTTGGAGATTTCGGGGGAAAACGCCTTCCGCGTAAACTCATACCGCAACGCATCCCGGGTCATCGATGACCTCCCGGAAGACGTCGAAGCCCTGCTGAACCAGGGATCGCTGGCAGAGATTCCCGGTATCGGTGAACGAACGCAGCAGAAGATCGCCGAATACATCCGAACAGGCAAGATCGCCGCACACGCGGAACTGCGGGCGAAAGTGCCGCCCAAGCTTCCCGAACTCCTGCGGATCCCCGGGATGGGACCCAAAACGGTCATGCACGCCTGGAAACAGCTCGGGGTGGAAGACATCGAAGGACTCACCAAGGCGATTGGGAGCAACAAGATCGCCGAACTGCCCGGTATGGGTCCAAAGAAGATCGAGAATATCAAGAAGGGTATCGAATTTCTCGCCCGTTCCGCCGGACGCATCCCGCTCGGCATGGCGCTGCACCCAGCCCAGGAAATTGTGCAACACTTGCGTAAAATGACCGGCGTAAAGCGGGCTGAAGCAGCCGGGTCGTTTCGCCGCTGGACCGAGACCATCGGCGATATCGACATTGTCGTGGAGGCGGACAATGGGGAACAAATTCTCTCGCAGTTCACCAAGCTCAACTCCGTAAAAGAGGTCCTCGCCCTCGGCGAGACGAAGGCTTCGGTCCGCATCGTCAACGATATCCAGGTTGATATCCGCGTCGTGCCGGGCGAGAGCTTTGGGGCAGCCTGGATGTATTTTACCGGAAGCAAACCGCACAACATCCACCTGCGCGATATGGCGATCCAGAAAAAATGGAAACTCAACGAATATGGCCTGTATGCCGGGACCAAGCAGATCGCCGGGGAAACGGAAGAATCTGTCTACAAGAAGCTGGGGATTCCCTGGATCCCCCCGGAGTTGCGCGAGGACCGCGGCGAGATCGAGCAGGCCGACCACCTGCCCGCCCTTCTGGACTTGAAGGACATCAAAGGCGACATGCACATGCACACCAATGCCAGCGACGGGCAAAACACGCTTGAAGAGATGGTCGAAGCCTGCATTCGCATGGGATACAAGTACATGTGCATCTCCGACCATTCGCAAAGCTCGAAAGTGGCCAATGGCTTGGATCCCAAACGCATGGCGGAACAGATCAAGCAAGTCCGTAAGGCCGCGGAGCGATATAAAAACGACATTATCGTTCTCGTCGGTTCGGAAGTGGACATTCTGGCCGACGGCCGGTTGGATTATGAGGACGCGATTCTGAAGGAACTCGATTTCACAGTCGCCTCCGTTCACTCCGGGCTGAATCAGGCGGCGGAGAAAATGACCGACCGCGTGCTCCGGGCGATGGACAATCCTTATATCCGCAGCATCGGTCATCTCACAGGCCGACTGATCGGCGAGCGGGAACCGTCACACGTGGACGTGCTTAAGGTCCTGGCGCATGCCGCGGAGACGGGAACCTGGATGGAGCTCAACGCCTCATGGCTCCGATTGGACCTGAACGATATCCACTGCCGCCAAGCCAAGGAGGCGGGCGCAAAACTCGTCATCTCCACCGACTCTCACACTCCCACGCAACTCCAGCAGATGGAATTTGGCGTCCATACGGCCAGGCGCGGATGGATTGAGGCAAAAGATGTTGTCAATACGCTCCCAGCGGATACAATGGTTGAGCTGCTGCACAAGCCGAAGGCGGCCAGGGAATTGGCTGCTCTGAAATAGAACGGTGGGCAACGCCCACCCTGCAAGAGAAGACGGGAGCCGATGGACACAGACATACTTTATGGACAAACGTGCCTCTTTCCGCGAGAGGGAATGCGCGTGGTGGTTACGGGACAGGTCGGGCTGGACAAACACCCCTTCCTCGAACAGGTAATCGCTCTGGCGGAACAATCGGGGATCAAGGCCAGATTGTTCAGCGTCGGGGATATGATGTATAAGGAAGCACCCGACATCCCCGCGGGCCGTATTCTCGACCTTCCCATTTCCCGACTCAACGCCCTTCGCCGGGCGGTTTTCCGCGATATTCTGACGGCGGCTGAGCGATCGGAGAACGTCATCGTAAACACGCACGCAACGTTTCGCTGGCGACACGGGCTTTTCCCGTCGTTCGATCACGACCTGATCATGCGGCTTCAGCCGAACCTCTTTATCACCCTCGTCGACAACGTCGACGCCGTCCACCTGCGTCTGCTGCGGGATCACAACGCCAACCATACCCTCAAGGACCTGCTGGTCTGGCGGGAGGAGGAAATTCTCGCGACTGAAGTCCTGGCCACGGTGACGCGGGGGTATGGCTGCTTCTACGTGGCGGCGCGAGGCAACTCGGCCCGGAACGTCGAGGCGGTGTACCGGCTGATTTTCGAGCCCAAGCACAAAAAAGTGTACGCAAGCTTCCCCATGACACATGCCCGGAACACTCCTGGCGTCATGGAAGAGATCGAGCGGTTCCGGCGGGCGATGGCGGACCATTTCATCTGTTTCGACCCGGGCGACCTGGAGGAAAAGGAACTGCAGGACCAGGCCGTCAAGGCGGCGGAGGAAAATCGCCGCTACGTGAACATCCACGTGCTCGGCCAAGACGTCCAGCTTGAGGTGTCCCAGATTTTGGAAGCGGCGGGCGATATCAACGGCCAGATTTACGCCCGCGACTTTAAGTTCATCGAACAGGCGGACATGATCGTAAGTTACATTCCTGCCAACGAGCTAGGCCGGCCGCTCATCTCCAGCGGCGTCGAGCGTGAACTTCAGCACGCCCACGAAAGCGCCAAGGAAACGTACGTCATCTGGACCTCCAAGGCGTCTCCCAGCCCGTTCATCACGGAAACAGCCACCAAGGTCTTCGCCACTCTCGACGAAGCCATGCTATATCTCCAGGGCAAAGGACACATCAAGTCCTACCAGCGGCAACTGTAGGACATCACAATCCACAGTGAAGACGGCGAGTGAACCCTGAGTGCCGGAACCACAGGCCCTACCTTCTATGTACTTGAGCTTCCATGAATCCACAAAGAACCATTTGCTTTCCTTGACGGTGCGCAGCGGTGCGGATAAGATGACTTGTTCATAATAACGCATATTAACTGATTTCATTTTGGCAGGTTGGAGCAACATTGGATGGCTTTTGCGAACCCCGCGGATATTGAGCTGCTCGTGCTCGACGTTGACGGTGTGATGACGTCCGGCGATGTCGTCATTGAGGAGTCCGGCCGGCTGATCAACTTCTTCAGCGTACTGGACGGATCGGGCATCAAGTATTGGCATCGATGCGGGGGAAAAACGGCGATCATCAGCGGGCGTTCATCGAACGCGGTCTCTATCCGCGCCCAAACGCTGGGTATTACCATGGTCTACCAGGGCGCGCTCCGGAAAATTGAGGCGTACCGCAAATGCCTGGCAGAAACCGGTGTGGACCCGTCCCGCGTCTGCTGCGTCGGAGACGATCTGCCGGATCTGCCGCTGTTGCGAAACTGCGGCTATCCCGTGGCCGTCGCCAACGCCGTGGATGAAGTCAAAACGCACGCCGCACATGTCACCAGGCGTGCCGGCGGATCGGGGGCTGTCCGCGAGGTGGTGGAACTTCTGCTTCGTGCCCAGGGAAAATGGGACCAAATCGTCGAGGGGTATCTGAACCAGGAACTATCGGGAGATAAGTAATGTTGATCAAGCGAATCATGCTGGCGTTCATCTCGCTGGCGATTATTCTGGCTTTCTACTTCCTTTATGCTGTGCTCTTCGCGCCGCCGACGATCCAACGACAGACGGGCAAGGTCGAACGGATGAAGATTCCCGCGCGCCGTCCCGCCGCCTCTTCGTCGAACCCCATAGATATTCGCAATCCCGAGGAAGCGCTCCTGGCCGGCGAAGGCGACAAACCTTACTTTGAGCGTTATGTCCGCGGCCATCTGCTGTACCAATTCTGGTCCGACCACTGGAAACCGTCCGGTACCCCGGGACGTTTCACCCTGAGCAAACCGGAACTGCGCCTCTTCATGCGCGGCGGGCAGATTCTCCAGGTATCCGCAACCGAGGGGGAAATCGAGGTCAACCAATCGAAGGCTTCACGACCTGAACCCAAACGCGGCGAACTTCGCGGAAAAGTACACATTTTCATCGACCGGGCCACCGACCCCAAGCGTTCCGCTCCGGAACTCAGACCCGAGGACATCCTCCACATCTGGATGGACCGGGTAAAATTCGACCTCGTGCGGAACGTGATCGAGAGCGACAGCCCCGTCACATTGGAGTCGGAAGAGGCATCGATGACCGGCGAAGCGCTCTCCATCTGCTGGAATGAGGTGACGAATCTCATCGAGGACATCACGATCAAACGGGGAGAAAAGCTCGTCCTCCGACAGGGAATCGATTTCGCCAATCCGGATATGCCGTTCGGAAAAGGCGCCCGCAAGGGGCAGCCTGCGGCAACCGATTTCGGTCCGGGCGACGCCAAAGGCGCTTCGGCGTCGGCGGTGGGCAGCAGGATGATGCTCTCGCGTCACACGGTGTCGCACTCCGAGTTCGTACGGGCTCGCCCGGCCACGAGACCAACCACGCAGCCGGCTTCCGCGCCGGGCCTCCTGCGGCGAAAATCCGTCGCTTCCACCCAACCCAAAAGCAGCAAGTCCTACGATCTGGTGTTCACCAGCGCCGTGCGCATCCACCAATACGACGGTAAGAACCAGACCGGCCAGATGACCTGCGATCGGCTCCACATTCTCTTTGATGTTTCCAGCAGCACCGACAGCAAGGCAGACGGGACACGCAAGCCCACCACGCAAAAGGCCAAGCAGAAGTCAAAGGATGATAAGCGTCTTGAAATTTTCTGGGAAGGTCCGCTCCAGGTCAAACCCGCGAATATGCCCTACAGCCCCGTTCAGCGATTCCACGTTATCGCGCTCGGTCAACCGGTCAAGATCGACCAGGCGGGCCAAGGGGCCGTCCAGTGCAAGAAGCTGACGTATTTCCAGGAAACCAAGCAGCTCTGGCTCGACGGTACGACGGACGATCCCGTCCGCGTCACACAGGATCAGGATCGCACCATTGTCGCGGCCCATCTGTTCTACGATCGCAAGCTCGGAATCGCGTCGGGAACCGGTCCCGGCTTCATGCAGCAGCGATCCGCCCCGAAGAAGACCCCCGAACAAATGGCCAGTCTGACGTCACTCGCGGGCGACGCAGCAGGCCAAAAGATGACCGTGCTATGGAAAGAAGGGTTCTCCCTGAGTTTCGGCGAGTATGAGCGGAAGGACACTACCGGAATCAGCACCAGGCAGTACCTCAAGCGTGCGGAATTCCGCGGCGAAGCCAAGATGCAGCGATCCGCCGAGGTCATGGCGGGCGACCTGGTCAAGCTGACATTTCTGCGTCCGGGAACCGAGGAGACCTCGGCCGGCGAACAGATCAGCTCCCTTCACGCAGAAAGGAACGTCCTTCTCCAGTCCGATCAGCAGCGGATCAACTGCGATAACCTGGACGTCGAATTCGGCGATGGCAACTTCGGACGTATTCCCAGACTCGCCAAGGCCACCGGCCACGTCACCGCCCGTGAACGCAAACGCGTAATCTCGGCCGACGCGCTGACCGCCACTTTGGAGGACCGACAGGTCCTGCCGACCACCAACGCAGCCAAACCGATGGAGACCGCCGCCGGAATCTCCGAAAAACCCAAATCCAAGACGCGAATCGTCCTGAAGGAAATTGACGCCAACGGCAACGTCTCCATCGACGACCCGGATCAGCCGATGAGCATCCGCAGCGACAAGATGCACGCCATCCTCAATCCCGACGGCCAGCTCAAGTGGTGCTACCTCGAAGGAACGCCCACACACTGGGCCACCGCCAACATGAAGGATAACGCCATCTCCGGCGAGAAGATCACCATGGACATGACCACCGAGCAGGTCGACGTTCCCTGTCCCGGCGAACTCCAGTTCGTCAATCGCCAGGACATCGAGGGAAGCCGCCTGACGAAACCCACCAAGATCGCGATCAACTGGGCGGGCTCCATGAAACTCATGGGCGGAAAGACCAACCAGGGAACGTTCCTGGGCAACGCCAGTGCCCGAAGCGATCGAACCACCTTGTTCTGCGAGCGGATGGTCGTGGATTTTGAGGACAATCAGCAGGTGTAGAAAGCACCCACGGAAACCGGAAAGAGCATGTTCTGGATCTTCCCGCGACTCATCGGACAAAAGACGACCGAGTCCAGCGCCACAGTACAGCTGCCCGTAACGCGAAAGCGGCCCAGGTATATCCAGGCATTCCCACAGGCGGGAAAACGCATTTCGATCATTTACGTCGATCGCGAGGGTGGCCGCGTCACCGCGAGAAGAACTCTCTGGGGCGACGAACTGTCTCTCGACTTTGCCACACAGAAGCTCACCATCCCCGGCGCTGGAACGTTGTTCCTCGAGGATTACCGCCTGCCCAAAAAGGCGGTCACAGCAGCCAAAACCGATGAAAACATTGTCATGACCGACCCATTCGGCTCCGAAACCGAATCGTCCGGGCCTTCGCAAACACGTTTCGCCTGGCGCACGGGTCTGACCTATCTCCTGGACACGCAGACGGCGATCTTTGATGGAGCCGTTACCATGCTTCATGCTTCCGGCGGGAACATTCTCGCCGAACAGGGCATCGCCAAGGAGACAACGGAGAAGGTCCCCCCTCGTGTGGCCACGCTCACCTGCGAAAACCTCAAGGTCGAGTTCATGCGGGGCGCGCTGGGCCTGGGTGATCAACCGGACCGGACCGCCGCCGCGGGACTGCGAAGCGTCCTGGCCACCGGCGCCGTCAACCTCCAGGATAAACCACGGTCCATCCTCGCTCATCGCCTCATGTACAATCAGGCTGATAAGACGATCGCCGTGTATGGAAACGATCAGGATCCCGCTTATCTCTATGAGGAAAACGACGAGACGGGTCAAAGTACTGTCTACACGGGTCCGTGGATCATGTGGGACCGGGCCAAGAACGAGATTCATGCTCCCGACGTCTCGATCATCAGCACACTCCGTTAGAGGTTACTCTCAGAAGGTTGAACCAGACTATGAATCCGGGCATGTATAAATCCCGACGGTATATCGCAAGCTTCAACAGCCGCAATCTGCCCCAGATGTTCACCGACTGCCTGATCATCGGATCCGGCATCGCCGGACTCCGCGCCGCCATCGAGGCCGACAAGTACGGATCCGTCATCCTCGTCACCAAACGCGGCGTATACGAATCCAACACCGCCTACGCCCAGGGCGGCGTCGCCGTCGTGCTCAAACCCGACGAGGAAGACAACCTTGACCTTCATATCGCCGACACGCTGAAGGTCGGCTGCGGACTTAACGACCTCGACGCGGTCCGAACCGTCATCACTCACGGTCCGGCCCGGGTGAACGAACTAATCCAAATCGGGGCGAATTTTGACTCCAGCGAAGGCGAACTCGATCTCGGACGAGAGGCTGGGCACTCCGCTTCACGCGTTATTCACGCCCAGGGCGACGCGACGGGAAAAGAGATCGCCCGCGCCCTCTTGGCCCAGGTCGAGCGATGCGACAACATTGTCGTCCACGAGAACCACTTCGCCGTCGATCTGCTCACCGATGACCATCGCTGCGTGGGCGCGCTGGTCTACAACGATACCATCGGACTCCACATCGTCTGGGCCAAGCAGACCATCCTCGCCAGCGGCGGGTGCGGACGCGTCTTCCAGGAAACGACCAACCCGGAAATCGCCACCGGCGACGGACTGGCGATGGCTTGGCGGGCCGGAGCCGTCCTGCAGGACATGGAGATGATGCAGTTTCATCCCACCACCCTCTACGTCGCCGGCGCCTCCCGAGCCCTGATTTCCGAGGCCGTCCGCGGGGAGGGCGCCTATCTTGTGGACAAAAATGGTTACCGGTTCATGCCCGATTACCATCCCGACGCGGAACTCGCGCCCCGAGATGTCGTATCCCGGTCCATCATTGAACAGATGACCAAGACCAACTCCCGCTCGGTATATCTCGACGCCCGGCACATCCCCTACGATGTGTTCGCCAAGCGATTCCCATACATTACCCAGATCTGCGAGTCGTTTGATATCGACGTATCCAGGGATACGATTCCCGTTCGACCAAGCGCCCATTACATGATCGGCGGCGTGCGAGCCGACCTCGAAGCCCGGACCAACATCGCCGGCCTGTATGCCTGCGGAGAGGCTTCCTGCACGGGCCTGCACGGGGCGAACCGCCTCGCGTCCAACAGCCTGCTCGAAGGCCTGGTCTTCGGAGCCATCGCGGGAAAGAACGCCGGCCTGTGGGTCGCTGACCATCCCAACCCCAGCCAACCGGTCGCCATCATCTCTCCACGCACCGCGCAGGCGGATGTGCCCAACCTTGACATTCAGGATGTCCGCACCAGCCTGCGAAGCATCATGTGGAAAAATGTCGGCATCCAACGCCAGGCCGACCGCCTCCAGGAAACGATCGACGCGATCGAATTCTGGGGCCGATACATACTCGACAAGACATTCGACCGCGCCTTCGGCTGGGAGTCGCAGAACATGCTCACCACGGCCTGGCTGATCACTCAGGCCGCCCTGGAACGCCGTGAATCCCGAGGCGTCCATTACCGTGAAGACTATCCACAAACCGATGACAGTTGGCGGAAACATATTCGCCAGTGCCGAACCGGAGCCGTCGAATGACGAGCCCGATCTTTATCTGAACAGGAGCCAGATCATGCTCAAACCCAATTTCAAAACACACACTCTCATCCTGCTTTTCTTCATCTGCGTGCTGGGAACGTATATCGCCCAGGCAAGTACCACCACCGCGCCCGCGTCGGCGAATAATGACGCCTTCACGCATATCAGCTCCAGTCTTGAGGAGTTCAGGCACATGGACGGCGGACGAACGCTCAAGGCCATGATGATCCTGTTCCAGTTGGCCGTGGTTCTGGCGGTCGCCAAACTTGGCGGAGCCCTGGCGGAGCGCATCAGAGTCCCCGGCGTACTGGGCGAACTGGCGGCGGGCATTGTCGTCGGACCCTTCGCCCTCGGCGCACATATCCCCATTCCCATCCACGGACACTGGATACCCCTCTTCCCCGCGCCCATCGGTATGGAATGGCCGGTGTCCGATGAATTCTGGCTCATCGCCCAGGTGGCCAGCATCATTCTGCTCTTCCTCGCCGGTCTTCACACGAACCTCAAACAGTTCCTCGCCTATCTCGGACCAGCCAGCATCGTGGCCGTCGGTGGCGTTGTCCTTCCGTTCTTCTTCGGCGCCCTGGCGACGGCTTATTTCGCCACGCATGTCTGGAACACGCCCATGTCCTGGTACTCGCCGCAGCCCATGTTCGTCGGCGCCATCATGGTCGCCACCAGCGTCGGAATCACCGCACGCGTACTGTCCGACATCAAGAAACTCGACACGCCGGAAGGCGTGACCATCCTCGGGGCCGCCGTCGTCGACGACGTCCTCGGAATTCTCGTCCTCGCCATCGTCGCCGCCATCGCCCAAGCCGAAACAAAAGGCGGAAACGTCCAGGTCAGCGGACTTCTTCTCATCACTGTCAAGGCAGTCGGTTTCTGGCTCGGGCTCACCTTCCTCGGAATGGTTCTCGCCAACAAAATCGAGTGGCTCTTCAACCGCGTCCAGTACGCCGGCGCAAGGTTGGGATTGGCCATCGCCCTCGCCCTTCTCTGCGCTGCGATCGCCGAGATATTCGGGCTCGCCTTCATCATCGGCGCCTATTCGATCGGGCTCGCCCTCTCAAAAACGAAAATGGCCCACCAACTCATCGACGATCTGACCACCATAAACGATTTCATCGTGCCGATCTTCTTCGCGGCAATGGGTATGTTGGTAAACTTCAAGACCATGGGCCAAGCGGTGGGATTCGGCATCGTAATCTGTATTCTGGCGATTATCGGCAAAGTCGTCGGTTGCGGCCTACCGTCCCTCTTTGCCGGTTTCAATGCCAAAGGTGCCGCCCGAATCGGAATCGGCATGCTTCCACGAGGCGAGGTAGCCTTGATCCTGGCCGGCGTCGGACTCGCCGGCGGATACATCACCCAGTCCATCTTCGGCGTCTCCATCATGATGACCCTGGTCACCACGATCCTCGCGCCTCTGCTCCTCGTTCCAGCCTTCACCATGAAAGGCTCCGGCATCCGACGTGAGGGCGCCGAACCTGTCCCCGAAGCCAAACCCATCTCCTTCACCGCAACCTTGGGCCAAGGCCTCAGCCGAGTCTTCACCCAGTGCCTGCTTGCCTCCGCGGAACAAGATGGGTACGCCATCAACTACGACGATGCCGATGACGGCATCTATCTGCTTCGGAAGGATGGGAAGATCCTATCCGTGCGACTGGAAGACGCCACCGTCTCCGTCCACACGGAATCCACCCACGCCGATGAACTCGATCGCCTCGTAAACCAGGCCGAGAACCGCATCATTCAATCCGTCGGCGGGATCAAGCTCAAAGCCTGATTACCCACTGTCGCGGTCTGCATCTCAAGAAAGCTTACCGAAGACGGCGGCTGGACAAACCCTATATTCAACGCCTCTCCCGCCTGTGTCAGCGTGCGGTCCTCCACCATCTGTAGGTCCGCCCGACTGTCGATCTTCTCCCCCTTTTCAAACAAATGGTATGCATTACTCACCGTCTTGCTGACCAAATACCGTCTCACGTGAACCGCCCCTTTGAAATAACCGTTCGCTCCCGCGATCCTGATATTGACCTGCTCATCCTTCCCCTTCTCGCTCCCCGGGTCGCTTTCCCTAATCTGATAGCTGTTGTTCCACAACATGACCGTCAACCGTCCCCGGTCGTCGCGCGACGCGATACATCCCAGCGTGCCGCCTGGATCGCTCGCCTCCACCCGTTTCGGAGCCATCCGCCGAACCATCTGGAATACATGATACGGAGCCTTCGGATGCGTCCCCAGAACCTGATTGTTCGTGAACAGGCTTGGCCAACCCCAGACGTTCCTCCATTCCCCCTTAACCGCTTGCCGCAGATCCGTCGTCACCAGGTACAGCGCCCGATCCACGCCTTCACTCAACATCTGGTTCAAGAACGCCGCCGCCCACGCCGCACCCACGTGATTTCCGTTATGAACCGATTTCTCGTCCAGCGACGTGTTGTACGTCGGACCCCATTCCGTAAAACAGATCGGAACGCCCGGCATGTACTTGTCTCGCCAGATACGTGTTTTCGCGAACATATCGGAAAAACTCGGATACGCGCTGTACGTCGACGGCCCGCGGATCGGACTCAGATTGCCGTAGTAGTGCAGACCGATGAAATCCAGCTTGATCTTCCCCAGCCGCACATCACGAAGGAACCGCTCCATCCAGTTGAAGTCGCCGAACTTGAACGTATACGCCCACGTTGTCGCGGGTCCACCCAGCGTAACATGAGCCCCCTTGTTCTCCTGCTCGAACTGTCGGGCCGCCAGGGCAACGTTCTTGTAGAGCTTCAAATACGCCTCATAGAGACCTTTCGACCCCATACCCGGCTTCGGCGGACGTTCCACCACAACGCCACCGGTATCCGGCTCGTTCGCCACCTCAAAGCACGCGTCAGGAAATTTCTGCTCGATGGTCACGTACCTGAACACCGCCTTGCAGTAGTTGCGGAACTTCACCCAATCCGTCGGTCCGAACGTGGTCGAATGAACCATGCCCAAAATACTCTTATCCCTTGTCTTGACGTCCTTCGCCTGAAGCACAAGATCCGGGTGCAGTCCTGTGGCAATAATGATATGCGGAGATGCGCCAATGGCCCGGCATGTGGCAAAATGGCTGTGGAGACGATCAATGTAGCTCGGACCTGTCGGGTGAGCGTCGATGACAAATTCCTTCTTCTCATTGAACTTCCCGGGCACGGGGTCCACATTGATGCAGCGAATCCACTTGATCCCGATCTTTCGCAGCCCCTCATTCGTCTGTTCATTCGGCTCGAACTCCCAACCCACGCCGGCCGCCAAACGCCTCAATTGGGCGATGTCGTCCCGCGTAACGTTGCTGCTCCGCATAGGGTTAACGCAAACGACGATGGGCTGCCCTATCGCCGCGGAAACAGCAGCAAGACCGATTGCCCACGCCATAATCTTGCCGACAGTCATCTTCACGTTTACTCCCAAACCGGCAACCACTGCTCCCACCCCATCATCTCAGCGTAGTGAACGGTTTCCACGTGGAAATCGCACATGAGAAAATTGGAGACTTCATCGTGTGTATTCACGGACATCGCCCCGCCGGCCCCGAAGGGAGTCTTAAGCCATCCGCCGTACCATATTCCCGTAATCAACGGAATCCAGCAATTGGTATGACACTCGAACACCGCCATCTTCGCAGCCGGATTGGCGACCTGATCGATGGTTACCGGCTTGCCGCTGGGATGAGTGAAGACATTGGCGTTCCCCCTCGCGCTGTAACTTCCCGGCTGTTCGTCATGATTTGGGCAGTGCCCAACCGTTCCCGCTGCCGCCGACGGCCCAGGTCTCTTCAGGGGCCAGGAACTTCCATTCCATTCGCCCCAATTGTCACCCACAAACTTACCGATCATAGGCCACCACCGCGGATACTGTTCCGCCGTGCTCCAGCCGGACGAACCATTGTCCTGAGGATATTGCCCGTTGTGCTCGTTGCCGAACATCCCCAGCCCAACGCCGATCTGCCGTAAATTCGACGTGCACGTTACCCGCTTGGCCACGCTCCGCGCCTTCGATAACGCCGGAAGCAGCAGCGCCACCAGTACGGCAATGATCGCCACCACCACCAGAAGTTCAATCAACGTAAACCCGTGTTTCTTCTTCATAGCTCGCTCCTGCGATTCTACTTTGCCAGTTCTCCACCGCGAGATAGCCGGATAACCCGGTACCCCCAGGGCTCAAGCCGCATCACCAAACGCCACACACTCTCCTTCACCTCGCCAACCACCGGCTTGCCCGTGATAACGTCCCTGCCCGTCCACATTCCCGTCCCTAACGGAATCTCGACCACTCCCTCGCCCCCTCCGCCCTGGTTGAGGCAAAAAACAAACTTCTCCGTGGACGATTTCTCCCGAACAACCACCTCCACCACAGGATCTCCCGTACCCAGATGCCCGAGCGTGCTGGGTTTGGCCTTGGCCACCCATCGGCCGGTAAATTCCAGTCCGGCCTGATCAATCACTTTGCGAATCCAGTATGTCATATTGACCGAGGGGTGCGGATTACTCACATACGTGTCCGGAAACACACCGTACGCGATCAATCGCCCCTTTCCCCACGCACGGCTCCACCCAACCACCTCGCCCTGTTCGTCCTTGATCGGTTCCGCACCTGCCATCGTCCCGATATTCACACCGCGGAACGTCTTGCCCTCGCCGACCTCCGTGTCAACCTTTCCGCCCACGGTCCCCGCCGTCTCCGCCGCGATTCCCAACACCACGTCCTTCCCAAAAACTACTTTCGCATAGTTTGCCTTGAACTCCGGCGCCCTCCACGCCAGATCCGACCACGCCGGTCCGCCCAGGTTCTCGTACGCCCTCAGCCACGGGTCGCGAACGCCCGATACACCCGCCAGCACGACCGTTCCCCCCTCTTTCGCGAAGCTCGCAATCTTCCTCGCCGCGTCCTGATTCAGAACATATGTGGCTGGCACGATCAGTTTGGAAAACTTCCCCGGCCTCTCCGGCAGCGTCACGTCGTCCACGTAATCCGCCGTGATCCCGTTCATCCGCAGCACGTACACCAGGTTGCTCTTCGTTCGCGTCCAGCATGACACCCAGGGCTTGTTTCCCGTCTCAAACACCACGTACTCAGCCGTGTCGGGCGAAATATACATTGCGATGGGCGTCTGCACCCGCTTGATGGAATGTGCGTTATACTGCCGGTGATAGTCCGCGATCTCCCTGGCCGACCGCTTATTGCTGTAATACCCCGGCAGCTTCGTCCCATCCGCATCGATGATGAACCACATGGGCGGCGCATCAGGTTTCTCCCACGCGCGAGACGTCTGCACCGGCCCCGCGTCGGAGTACGGCTTCCACGCAAAAACAAGGTTGTTCGACACCCCGTGCGCAACCATTGCCCAGTTCTGCAACCCCGCATACGCTCCAGGCCACGAGGGTTGAACGTACACCTCAATCCCCCAGAATGGTTTATCCCGCCCGACCGACTCCGACATCTCCGCGATGTCGATCATCTCCTGCGGCGTACCCAGCGCCTTGGGAAATCCGGACGTGTACTGAAAATCCGCCATCGTCACGTCCATCGCCCGAATAAACGGCATATACATCTGAGGCCAGAAGTTCGGCCAGGCGAGATTCGTACTGTAAAGCGTCTTGCCGTCGAATTTCTTCGCGTGCTCTCGAAACGTCGAATACATCCACAGCGTCGTCTCCGTCCGCCACCGCAGCCAGTCCATTCCCCGACCCGGTTCCGCCGCCATCCGTTTCAAAACCGGTTCGCCAAGCGATCTGGCTGCCGCCGTCCAATCGATCGCAGCCGCCCCTTGAAGCTTCGGACGATTCTTCTCCTCCTCCACGAAACGTGCCGACACAATCTGCTCTATCTGATCCCAACTCGTGTACTTCGAGCCCCACCGCTCATTCAACGTCTTCAAATCCCCATGCCGACGCTTGCACCATTCCCGAAAATGCGCATCCGCCGACTTCGACGGACACAGCGACCCACCGTGCATGTACTGCTTCTCGTTGGCCATCTGACACGACGCGATCATCGGATTGGCTCCGAAGTTCCTGCCGATCGCCTCCGCCTTTTGCGTGAAAAACGCCAGGCCCTTCGGATTGTACACGTCGATATACGCCGGGTCCGCCGGATTTCCAAAATCACTTCCTTCCGGCACGCCCTGATCGACAGACACGCTCGTCGAATGTATCGGTATCCCCGCCACTGCCGTCAGGTAACACGTATCATCATTATCCGGACCGCGGGAACACACCACACCCAGTTCCCGCGCCTCAACGTAGTCCGCCAGCATGTATCCCGAAAACCACGATCCGCCGAACGGCAGCATCCCGTTTCCCACACCGAAAATCTCACCCGGTGGCGTCTTCGGAGCGATCACAAACCGCACCCCAAGCCGCGACGACAGCATGCTGTTCGACACCATCCCGCCCGAGGGCTCGGACGGGTTAAATGCCTTCTCGCCGTCCACCATGACCTTCCCGCCCTCTTCCACCCTCGCCACAACAACGTAGGCATTCGGACCGAGCTTTTCCGTGGCAAACGCCAAAACCTTCGACCCGCCGGGCGGTATCTCCGAGGCGTCGAACTCACCGATCTTCCGATCCGCCGGCTTATTCCATGGCCCGACAAAAACAGACACTTTTCCCTTCACCGGCGTTCGTGAATCGTTAAATACGACAACCGTTCTCGGCACAGCGTCCCCCTCCACCCACTTGGGAAGCTCTGACCATCCCCCCTCGCCGATTTCCAGCCGCACCCACTCCTCCGGCCGCACATTGAACTCGCTCACCCGAGAACCCGCCTCGCTCAGCACATCATCCAGGAAGACAGTCCCA
>CAZLZE010000092.1:0-20093 GCA_964563935.1 uncultured Phycisphaerae bacterium
TTATCCAGCCGTTATAATCAATAAGCCGATGAAACAGAAAATAGGCTTATCAGAGATTGGTAGCGGTTACTATCTGGTAGTCAGGAAGCGTTGGACCTTTCGTTACTTTAAGTATGGAGACTACAGTATGAAGCATCTCAAAGTGTTCCAATCCCTCGCATTTCTTTTACTTGGGGTGGGGCTATGCTACGGACAGCAAGCCGATCAGCCCCAGAAGCTGGACCAGGCGTTGGCGGGCGGCGGTACGCTCCCGGCAGCCCAGGGCAGCGCCATCGAACAACGGATGGCCAAGATGGAGGATGTCCTGAAACTGCAAAGAACGGAGATCGAGACTCTGCGTAAGCAGTTGGCGGCCCAGGAAGATGGGCGCCTGAACAAGGCTCGGGCCGAGGAGATCCGCCAAATGGTCAAGGAGATCCTCTCGGACGAAAAATTCCGGAACGAGGTTTACCAGCCGACGCTGCAGGCCGGCTACGACCACGGTTTTTTCATCCGGTCCTGCGACGACGCGTTTTATCTGAAGACTCGCGTCCGAACACAGTTCCGGTATACCGGAGAGGAACGTAATGATCGAAACCGGAACATTTTCGCCAACGTCCCGCAACACGATCGGTCGGCGTTTGAGTGGGAACGGTTGAGGATTTACTTCACCGGTTGGCTCTGGGACAAGAACCTCAAATACGTATTCTACCTGGATACCGGCAATAACAACGGCGACAACAACGTCAAAGCTGGCGATATGTACTTTGACTATGAATATGCCAAAGGGCATAAGATCCAGTGGGGTCAATTCCTTGTTCCATTCGGCAAGCAAGGGGTGAACGCCGGAACCTTCAACCAGATGTTCGTGGATTACTCGATGGCCCATTCGGTGTTCCAGCTCGGACAATCGGTGGGTATCATGCCCCATGGCGATCTGTTAAATAACAGGCTGAGTTACTTGGCGGCCATCATGAACGGCGTGAGGAACTCCGGCGATGATTCCTCGCTGCTGGATAGCAAGATGGCGGCGATCGGCCGGTTGGTGTACCACGTTCTGCCTGGTTACGACGAGATAGACGAAAGTGACCTTGCGTTCCATGAGAAGCCGGCATTGGATGTTGCGGGAAGTGTGGCGTATAACCAGAACGACGGCGACGTCGGAACTGGGAACGGTCGATATGGATATGCCTATGCGGTGCAGGACCTCATCCGGGGCGGCCGGGGCGGATATGGAACCTCACCGGATCTGGGAAGCGAGTTCGTCCAGTTGGGTGCCGATTTCGGGTTCAAGTATCGCGGTCTGTCGATCACGGGAGAGTACTACTTCCGGAATATCCGCAGCGATCACGCCTGGAGCCCGTGGGAACGGTTGACGACGGGCGGAGAAGGAACAAACAGTCCGCAGGGCGGTTACGTGCAGGCTGGCTATTTCATCATCCCGAAGAAGTTGGAAGTCGCCGGACGGCTGGGCGGCGTATGGGGATTGGGTGACGACCAGAGCTGGGAACAGACGCTGGGTGTAAATTATTACATCCACGGTCAAGCCCTCAAACTATCTGCCGATATTTCGCATATGGAGGAGGTGCCCGTCAGCAATCGGCAGATCAATATCACGCAGAACGACAGGGACGTATGGCTGTATCGGCTTCAGATTCAGGCGACTATGGACTAGTGTATAACAAGGAGAATAACACATGATGAAAAAAATGACGATTTTGGCGGTGATTTTGGTGGCGGCAGTGGTGATGCCGGGATGCAACTTTACAGCGGCCCAGCTGACCGGATGGCTCGGCGGAACATCGGGTCTGGCGGGTCTGGCGATTGACGCCTTCTGGGATCTGAATGTAACCCCGACCTTGAATCCGGACGGCAAGAAGATCGAGCAGACCTTTATCGATCTGGCGGAAAATGTTACCATCCAGCTGACGACGAACAGCATTCAGCAGAACATCCCACTGGATCCGGGGTCGATCAAATAGACCCTCGCATCAGTATAGGTACAACTCAGCCGACGGCATGGACTATCCTGCCGTCGGCTGTTCTTTTGGGGAATTGCTGTTCACCGGACCGGGAGAGCGCGATAATAAATAAAGTTCCTTTTGGAAAACATCCGAGAGACAGAGTATCACCGTCCAGCGGAGAACAACTGACACGTGGCCATGGATAACTCACTGCATTATTCGATCGTGACCGATTGCGAGGCGCTTGAGGTGGTCCGGCGGATGATCTCCGGCGAACAACAAGGGGCAGCTTCCGCACAGGAGATGCTCGATGTCTTCCTGAGATTCGCATCACGATACAAGATTGACGTATCGCGTCAAGCGGTCGCCCGGCTGAATGACCAGATAGTGGGATATTGTCTGTGCCTGGTGAATCCCGGCGCTACCGCCAGCATATTTCTGCCGGAACGTTTTTGCGAGTTGAGATCGCCATATTCCTTCCAGGAAGTCGCCGTCGAGGTCCTGCGAACGTTGGCCTCTCAGATCGAAGCGTGGAACTTGGCCATCATGCAGGCCATGGTGGTGGACGAAACGTCGATCGTCGCCGAGGTCTTCCGTCGGGCGGGGTTCCAGGACCTGTGTCGATTGGAGATCATGGAATCACCGGTTGATACGAAGGAACCTTCGGCGGCCAGAACGGATCTGGAGTGGGTGAGATTCGAATCGCATCGTGAGGAGCAGTTTGCGTCCACTATCTTGCAGACGTACGAAGGCAGTCAGGACGCCCCGCGGCTGACAGGTCTGCGCACGGGGCGGGAGATTTTGGCAGGACATGAGAATTCGGGAATCTTCGAGCCCGAGGGATGGTGGATGCTCCGGTACCAGGGCCGGGACGCGGGCGTGATACTTCTGAACAGCACGGAGGAAGATCCCGACCGGGCCGAGCTCATCTACATGGGCCTGGTGCCTTGGGCTAGAGAGAAGGGACTGGGCAACGAACTGCTTGGGTACGGTTTTCGGGTCGCCGGAAATCTGGGCAAGAAAGTTTTCCGGTTGAGCGTTGATTGCGCGAACCAGCCGGCGATAAGATTATACCGAAAGTTCGGATTCCGAACGGTCGGACAGCAAACGGTGCTGGCAGTCCTGAATGAAAAGCGGAGGACGAGGGCAACCGACCACTGAGGCATGGGAACAAGGATAGAGGAGCAATATGGCGGTTGATCGCTGTGAAATTGAGTTGCGGGTCCGGTACGCCGAGACGGACAAGATGGGATACGTGCATCATTCGCGGTATGCCGTTTACTTCGAGATGGGGCGAACGGAATTGCTCCGGGCCTGCGGAGTGAGCTATCGCGAAATGGAAGACTCCGGCGCGTTCTTCGTTGTGGCGAAGATGGAAATACGATTCCTGGCTCCCGCGAGATACGACGATGAGCTCAGACTCCTCACGCAAACGACCCGCCTCACGCGCGCCCGCATTGAACACGACTACAAGCTCTACCGCAAATCCGACAACCGCCTGCTCACCGAGGCCCACACGGTCCTCGCCTGCGTCGACCGCACCGGGCAGGTGATCGTCATTCCCGACTTCTTCATGGACCATTTTCAGGGTCCGAAGGCTGAGCCGAACACCAATGGGTGAAGCTTCGGGACATGTGGGGGATTATCAGTCTCTCGAATCCCGATCGAAGCCAGGCAGGGTAACGTCGAATTTGTCCGACCTGATCTGGTCGTGTAATTGCGGGTTTCGCCGAAATAGTTCTTTCACTGCCTGCCAGTCGGGCACTTTCACGCCCCGTTTGATGTAACGAGCCCGCTGCCCGGGATCGAGAAGGATCGTGAACATCTTGCGTTTGCGATAGGCCTGATGATCCTTGTCGGTATTGCCAATCCCGATTCGAACATTGTCAAAGTCGTCCTGGATCTGGTCGATCCGCTCTTTCTTGTAGTCCCCTTGCGACCACGGGTACTTGTCGACGTCCCAGGTCAGCACCGGCCCGGTCGGAAAACCGTTCCGTTCAAGCCAACGACGCGTCTTGGGAACTATCTCCCGCGGCCGTGCCGTCAGGTACACGATACGAAACTCCTTGGAGAGTTCCCGCAACACCTCCACAGCGCCGGCCATGGGCGGCGAAGGATCTTCGCCGGAAGACAGCAGGGACCACTTATACGTACGGCAAATCGTGTCGTCGATATCGACGATGAGAATGGAGTCCTCTTTCCGCCAGGTGAAGACCGAGGCAGTGGTATCGAGTCGCACACCATCCCGGCCGCGATAGCTCACCTTCAAGGGATCGATTCCGACATCGGGTGATCGATAACGAACGCTCGCATACCCTTCATCGTTCGTACCGTCGGCCCCGACGAATTGATCTTTCACGTAGAACTGAAGTTTCCGATCGTCCAGACCCTTGTTGAACACGGCCACCCCGCGAAGTTCGAGCTTTCCCACCAGCCTCGCCTTCTGCCCCGGCCGGCAGAGCATATCCTCCACCGTCAGCAGGTGTGACGAGGCACATCCGCCAATCAACAGACTAAGAGTACAGAAACAACAGAGGAAATGTTGAGTTCGCATATCCTTGCACTCCATTCCATGGTGTCACGAGGGCTCCCACTATCGCCGACTATACGTTTTTACCCCGCCGC
The DNA here is from genome assembly GCA_964563935.1 of uncultured Phycisphaerae bacterium. Taxonomy (GTDB): domain Bacteria; phylum Planctomycetota; class Phycisphaerae; order JAAYCJ01; family JAAYCJ01; genus JBAZZQ01. The sequence goes on from CAZLZE010000092.1 coordinate 4,569, forward strand.
GCGGGCGCCGACGCTCTTGAGCTTGTCGCTCAGGAATCGGCCCGTGTGGGAGTTCGGGTTGCGTGCGATCTGCTCGGGCGTACCCGTGGCGACGATGGTTCCACCACCGTCGCCGCCCTCGGGACCAAGGTCGATAATATAGTCGGCGCTCTTGATCACGTCGAGATTGTGCTCAATGACGATGACGGTGTTGCCCATGTCCACCAGGCGGGTCAGCACGTTCAGCAGATTGTGAATATCGGCGAAATGCAGACCCGTGGTCGGCTCATCGAGCACGTAGAGAGTCTTTCCCGTCGCCGTCTTGCCCAGTTCGGCTGCCAGCTTCACCCGCTGAGCCTCGCCTCCGGAAAGCGTGGTCGAACTCTGGCCGATGGACATGTATCCCAGACCGACGTCATGCAGCGCCTGGAGCAACTGCTTGACGCGGGGGAAATTGTCGAAGAACATCAGCGCCTCCTCGATCCGCATGTCGAGCACTTCCGCGATGTTCTTGCCGCGGAATTTGATCTCCAGCGTCTCGCGATTGTAGCGGGTTCCCTTGCACTCCTCGCATTGAATGAATATATCGGGCAAAAAGTGCATTTCGATCTTCTTCGTGCCTTGTCCCTGGCAGGCTTCGCAGCGCCCGCCCTTGACGTTGAAACTAAACCGTCCGGACTTGTAGCCGCGAATCTTCGCCTCGCGGGCCTGGGCAAACAGACTGCGGATCAGGTCGAACACGCCCACATAGGTGGCCGGATTGCTCCGCGGCGTGCGCCCGATGGGCGACTGGTCGATCTCGATCACTTTGTCGATCCGGTGCGTCCCCGTCAGCGACGTGAATTGCCCCGGTTTTTCCCGCGAATTGTACAGTTTGCGTTTGAGCGCCCGCAGCAGCGTCTGAGTAATCAGCGTACTCTTTCCCGAACCGCTCACCCCGGTCACGCACGTCAGCGTGCCGAGCGGGAACTTCACATCCACACCCTTAAGGTTATTCTCCGTTGCCCCCTTGAGCTCGATGGCGTAATCCATGTCCGCCTTGCGCCGATTGTCCGGCGCCTCGATCTGGAACCGTCCACTCAGGTAATTGCCGGTAATGGACTCCTGGCAGGCCATCACTTCCTGCACCGTGCCCTGGGCCACCACGTTTCCCCCGTGCGATCCCGGGCCCGGACCGATGTCAATCAACTGATCCGATTCGAACATCGTCTGCTCGTCGTGCTCGACCACGATCACCGTATTGCCCAGATCGCGAAGCCGCTTGAGCGTGGTGATCAGCCGGTCGTTGTCCCGCTGGTGCAGACCGATAGTCGGCTCGTCGAGAACGTAGCACACCCCCACCAAGCCTGATCCGACCTGAGTGGCCAGACGGATTCGCTGCGATTCACCGCCGGAAAGCGACCCGCTCGTCCGATCGAGCGTCAAGTACCCGAGCCCGACATCGATCATGAAGGTCAGTCGGTGCCGAATCTCCTTGAGGATCTGCTGGGCGATCATCTGCTTTTCGCCGACGAGGCCCAACCCTTCGAAGAAATCGTACGCCCGGCTGATGCTCATTCGCGTTACGTCACAGATATTCTGACCGCTGATTCGGACCGCCAGCGCCTCGGGACGAAGTCTCGCCCCCTGACACACGCGGCACGGCTGTTCGCTCAGGTAGCGGTGCAGTTGCTCCTTGACGAAGTCGCTCTCGGTGTTCTTCCATCGATAATCGAGATTGGGGATCACGCCCTCGAAGTACTTGCCCGTATCGCCCGACCCGTAGAGCAGAATCTTGCGGATCTTGGCGGGAATGTCCTTGTACGGCATGGTCGGACTGACCTTAAAGTCGCGGCAGAACTCTTTCAGGATCTGGCTATACCAGATATTCATTCGCTTGCCGCAGTGGCGCCAGGCATCGATCGCGCCTTCGCTCAGATTCAGGTTTTGATCGGGCACGATCAACTCGGGGTCGAATTCCAGAATGGTGCCCAGCCCGTCGCACTCCTTGCACGCCCCGTACGGACTGTTGAAGCTGAAAATCCGCGGCTCGAGTTCAGCCAGAGAGATGCCGCAGTCGGGACAGGCGTATCGCTCACTGAAAAGTTGATCCTCCCACGCATCGGCGCCGGATTCGCGGGTCACGATCACTAATCCCTCGCCCATTCGCAGACCCAGTTCGATCGAGTCCGCCAGACGCGTGCTGATCTGCGGCTTGATGATCAGCCGATCGATCACCGCCTCGATGGTGTGCTTCTTGAATTTGTCCTTCTCGAGTGACGGGACCTCGCGAATGTCATATATCTTGCCATCGACGCGGACGCGGACGAATCCTTCCGTTTGAATGCGAGAAAAGACTTCTTTGTGAACCCCCTTCTGTCCCCGGACGACCGGGGCCAGAATCATGATTTTGGATTCCGCCGGCCAAGCCATCACTGTATCGACGATTTTCGACACCGGCTGGGACCGAATCTCCCGCCCGCACTTGTAGCAGTGCGGCGTACCGATCCGGGCAAACAGCAGACGCAGATAATCATAAATTTCCGTCGTGGTGGCCACCGTGCTTCGCGGGTTGCTGCTGGCTGACCGCTGCTCGATGGCGATCGTCGGCGGAAGCCCCTCGATATGCTCGACATCGGGCTTCTGCATCTGTTCGAGAAACTGACGGGCATACGCGGACAGACTCTCGACGTATTTTCGCTGTCCTTCGGCGTAGATGGTATCGAACGCGAGCGAACTTTTGCCCGATCCGCTCATCCCCGTAATGACCACCAGCTTGTCGCGAGGGATGGCGATATTGATGTTGTTTAAGTTGTGTTCACGCGCCCCGAAAATACGGATATAGTTATCTGTCATGGTGAATGGCTACCTTTCCCTGGTCCTCTGGCTGCACATGGCACCAAACTAATAAATATATCCTCCTGAAGGGGATAAGGCAAGTTTTGGGGCAAGAAATCCCGCCATACCTAAGAGCGTGTATGAAAAGCCGCGTCATTGCGAGCGGAGCGAAGCAATCTGGTGTCCGAACGCCAGATCGCCACGACCCCTGCGGGGTCTCGCGATGACCCGCGGGTGTGGGTGTTTGGCTTTTCATGCACGCTGTAAGCAAAGATGAAGCGAAATGAGCAGAAGCTATGGGTCTTCAGTAATGGCGTGAAACGCATCGATGATCAGGCTTGCGGTGTCCGGGCCGGGGCAGACGATTTCGCCGTAGGGCGCGCCTTCGTCGGTAAAAGGGGCCTCGGCATCCCAGAGGCATTTGGGAATGATGTACCCGAGCATGTCATTGGCCAAGCCGACAGGAATGAAGTACGGCTGATGGGCCATCTGATCCAGACGCGGGGCTTCGGGGACGGCGTCGGGAAAATCGCTGCCGTCGATGGCTTGGAGGGGCAGCGAGCTTCGAACCAGTTCCGGGAAGATCATGCCGGGAATCGCGAAGAACTCCATCGGGCCCACCCGGACGACTCCCACCTCCGTACTGATCTCGCCGCCGGTGGCGCCCCGCAGAATCAGGTGCATGGCGGTGGCTTGGCGGAGGAATGAGTTTTCCACCGGGACCTGAACGTGTCGCGTAACCGCGCTGATGGCCATGGGATCGGTCAGGAGTGACGACTTTTCCGACAGGATCTTTTGACTTCGCCAGGCGAGCCGATATCCGTAGGCCATGGTGCTGGAGTACCATTCGGGGTCCGTCGGAGGGACGGTGGTCAGTGGCGTGGCACTGTCGGGAACGAGCCGGCCGGCCATGGCTGCATTGAAGTAGAGACACACGCCGCCCTGGGCGTTCACCGGACCGTCGTCGCCGTCCATGCCGTTTTCGATCGCCTCGCGAAGATAGTGCGGAAAATCGGAAGACACGTCGAACGTGGAGGACGGTACGAGGATGGGGTGATTGGCAAAGTGAATGCTGGTAGCGATCACCTCATCCGTTTCCGAATCGATCGCCTGCCAGACCGTGAGCGTATCGTCGATGTAATTCGGCGGGCGCGTGTCGCGCAGGAGTGGCGGGTCGCCCGCGGGCGCGGAGGCGATGCGGATCTTCGCCGGTCGAAGCGATGTTTCCGCCTTGAACACGGCATTGGCAATCTGAATGCGGAGAAATTGGTTATAAAAATCGTCGAAATGCAGGCCCGTGGGCGACCAGATTCCGACCAGGTCCGGCGCGGTGTGCGTATGCGTGGCGGCGACCATCACGTAGTTGGCACCGGAGTTCTGTGCGACCTGATTTCGAATCTTGACGACATCGTCGTAGTTGATACCGATCAGATCGAGCACGACGAGGGCGATGCGGTGGGTACCATCATCCAGAACGACCACCCGCGCCCACAGATCGTCGTGCGAAGTGAACGCCGTCCGAAAGGGGTACGCTCCGGCCGTAAAGATCGGACCGTTGGGAGTAATCGGAAGGGCCGCGGCGCCGACCTTCAGAGGCTGGGGTTCAGCGGGAGCAAAACTCACCTCGGGCGAGACCAGCGGCAAATAACCGCCGCCACAACCGGCCAACAGAACAAGACCAACTACCATCCCCCAACCGCTCAAGATCTTCCACTGCGTCACGCAATCTACTCCAACGTATGCAAGAGCTCCTGCACTTGCGAACTGGTCGTCTGCCCCGACCGAAGGGCGCGAAGGGCATCCTCTTTCAGCGAGATGAACCCTTCCTCTTTCAGTGCCGTCTGAATCCGGCGATGATCGGCACCAGCCACCATCGCCTCACGAAACTTCGGCGTCATATACGTCGCCTCGGCCACCGGCACGCGGCCGCGGAAACCCGTCTTGAAACACTTCTTACATCCCGTGGCCATGAAAGGCTCTTCCTCATTTCCCGTCGGCGCCTTGCACGCGGTGCAGAGCTTGCGGACCAGCCGCTGGGAAATAATGCCTGTCAGCGCACCCGCGATCTGGTAGGCCGGCAATTTCATGTCCAGCAATCGCACAGCCACACCGGCCACGCTCGGGGAGTGGATCGTGCTGATGATCAGGTGTCCCGTCAGCGCCGCTTCCAGGCAGATCTCGGCGGTGTCCGCGTCGCGAATCTCGCCGATCGCCACGACCTGCGGGTCCTGCCGCAACAGCGACTTGAGGGCTTGGCGATACGTCAGCCCACCCGCGTACTGGCCGATCTGGACCTGCGTGATTCCCTCCACGCTGTGCTCCACGGGGTCCTCAATGCTGATAATGCTGCACCCGGGACGAACTCCGAGGATGTAATGCAGCAGCGAATACACGGACGTCGTCTTTCCGCTTCCCGCCGGACCCGCCAGCAGGATGATCCCCTGCGACTGATACGAAAAGTCCTTCATGAGCTTTGTCACGTGGTCGACATATCCCAACTGCTCGAGTTGGGGAATCTTGGCCAGCCCGTGGAAAAATCGCACGACCGCCCGCGTTCCCCACACGGTGGGAAAGGTGGACACGCGAAGATTGATCGGCTTGTTGGCGGTCCGCTCGGAGACAAATTCCGCCCGCCCTTCCTGCGGCGTCTTGATGTGATGTGTCTGCAGGCTCGCCATCACCATCAGCCGGAGGATGATCTGCTTGGCCATGTCGGCGTTCACCCGCTTGACGGTATGGAGAATTCCGTCGATCCGCATCTTGATGGCCATGCCGTCGGACTCGGGTTCGAAGTGAAGATCGCTCGCCTCCACCTGGATGCATCGATCGAGCCAAAAAGCGACGATTTCCGCCGCGCTTTCCGGATTGGTGTCATTTGCTTCCGTCATAGTCGTGGACCGTCGTGCCTCCCGATTCCCGCGATCAAAAACAAAGAGTCGATCGACTCATATTGCATGATTACAGAGAAGAATTGAATGTGGACAATCTCCTACTGACTGACTTCCTGAAGAACGTGCTCTTCGACATAGATGGGTACATCATTCGCGACGCCCAGGGCGATGGCATCGCTGGGCCGGGAATCGACCTCGATCAACCGCCCATTCTGCCGAACCAATAGTTGTGAATAAAATGTGTGTTCCCGAAGTTCGTTGATAACGATTTTTTCCAACTGTCCGCCCAGTTGCTCAATGACCGTGCTCAGAAGTTCATGCGTCAGGGGGCGGGGTGTCCGGATACCCTTGAGCCGCCGGTCGATCGCATAGGCCTCCGCGATCCCGATGACGATCGGGAAACTTCGCTCGCCGTCCCGCTCCTTCAAGATGATAATCTGTTGATCCACCGTTTCGGTTATGATGATTTTCGCCAGATCCACCCGTACTTGCATGTTATCGCTTCCTTAACCTGAACTTCCGGCGCCAACTTCCGGTCAGAGTCATAATCACACCTGTAAACACATCTTATGACGCTCGATCTCCCGGAATGCCGACGGTCAGATAATTAACCTTCCCTATTCTAGCGGTAGCTTTCGGATTTATCAACGCCCAGTTCGAATGGAAAAACCAGCGCCAACCCCTTCGCCACTTCATGCAGTCAGCCGGACCCCTACAAAAACAGCAGAGGATCTACAGCGCGAACTTCTCCAGCGCCTCGGCCACGCCGTCTTCGTCGTTGGTCGTCGTCACGTAATCGGCCACTTCTTTGACCCGCGACGGCGCGTCGGCCATGGCGACCCCGATCCCTGCGCACTCCAGCATCTCTATGTCGTTGTGGGCGTCCCCGATCGCGATGGTTCGGCGAAGCGGAATATTGTAGTGCTTGCAGACGAATTTCAGGGCCCGACCCTTCGATGTGCCCCCGCTCATGATCTGAAGCAGATTGTGATCGCTCTGAACGGCTGTCAGTTTTGAATCGAAGTTGTACAAAACCTGATTTTTAATGCTCGACAGGAACGTCTCGGGGCCGAGAATGAGGATCTTCGTCACATCGCAGTTCAGCCACGTCTCAATCGGGGCCAACTTGTCCGGCACGAACTTCTTGGAGACTTCCGTCTGATACTCCAGGCTGATCCGGTCGGTAAACCACTGATCCAGCACTTCCACGGAGATAGTGATGTTCGGCCAGACGTCCCGGGCCATCTGAATCACCTTGCGCGCCGTCGCCAGCTTCACCGGGTGATGGGAAAGAACAGATCGGCTCGGCGGATCGTAGATCAGCGCCCCGTTGTAACAGATCACGCACGTATCCAGCCCCAGAAGCTTATACACCCCCGCCACGGACCGCGGCGGACGCGCCGAAGCCAGCAATACCTTCACCTTCTGATGCAGCAGTGCCTTCAGCACCCGCCGGGTACGTTCCGTTACCTTCTTGCCCGACGTCAGCAGCGTCCCATCCAAATCCAAGGCCACCAATTCGACCACAACAGCTCCCTTTTCCTTCCAACTCGACCGCCAGCATAGTCAAAACCGCCAAAATAGTCAAAACTAATCGCCCGCCAAGGAACGAGGGTTTGGATAGGAACTGAAAGCCAGTGAGCTCTGCTTTGCGGTAATGCTCCATAAGGAGGAAAAGACAAGTGACAGATGATGCGACTACCGTGTTCTCTTCATGGCCAACCAGCCGAGAGCCAGCAGGGCCAAGGTCGCGGGTTCCGGAACAGCAGTAGCATAGGCATCCAAGGTCGCTGTCATTCCGTCAATCTCCGTCTGACGATAACCTCCAGTCAGGTGAATTGTGTCGCCATCGTACTGCAGCAGAACATTGTTCGGCGTCTTGCCGAGCGCGTAGCCGGTGAAATTGATCTCGCCTTTTTCCAGCGTGCCCACCAGTGACGTCAGATACATCACGTTGTCCAGCGAACCGCCGGAACTGAACTTGGCATCCACACTGCTGAAGTACGCTTCTCTCGTGTCGGCATCCACGGTCAGTTGCAGAGTTCCCGCGATCGAATGATATTCATGATGGGGAACAAACCCACCTTCAAGCCAGAGGTCATAGTCGCTCGGAATGAAGGCGTATGTCGTGGTAATAGGCTTTGCCATTGCCCCTGTGAATGTCGTCAGCAGAATAACGGCCCCGATGAAAGCGACTTTCCTGGATACCATGGACTTGCTCCTTTACGGAAAGTTGATTCAGCAATTCGTTCCAGTCCAGCTCGCTCCCTCACATGAATCATTATCATAACAAATAACGTATATAAATTCAACGCGATTTATCAAAACTCTGGAAGGCCACCTGACATATGTCGTTGGTCTGAGGGAGTGTTTTCCGTGTAACCGGGAGCGGATCAGCCGCCTTTGTTACGCCATTTGTTCCACCAGTGTTTTTTCTTTTTACCGTTTCCGTGGCCGTCCTGGTTGGATTCAAAGATCGGAGCGTCGGTCATGGCTTTGCGCATGACCTGGAGGCTGGGGAGTTTTTCTCGCATTTGGAGAAGTCGCTGGCGGACAAAGAGTTCTGGCCGTTCCTGCAGACGCTTCTGGGAGGCCTCCGTCCAGACAGCTTCGGCGGGCGGCAGATCGCTGTCGGGAACATAGAATTTTAAGGCTTCCTCCAAGCACAGCGTTGCCTCGTAGCCAAGGCGCTGGGCTTCTTTGCGATCCTTTTCCTCCGAGGCAGCAGCCAGAATATGGTGGAACATGGCCAGCCATTGCCCCAGGTCAATCAGGTGACTTGGGCGGTCCGTCGGGTTGACCTCCGGAAGCGTACTGGCTGCCCCCTCGATCTCGTCGACGAGTAACGCCCTACGATCAAAGAGCAGCCGTTGCCCATAGCGGCATTGGCGACAGCGGACATACCAGATATCCACCGGCTGATCCGGAGCCTGTTCCGTACTTACCAGGCTGAACGGTCCCTTGCCACATTGCGGACACTGGAGGACCATCAGGTAGAAATGTCGCTCGATGACGCTGCGCGCCGGGAGCGGTTTATTCTTATCTTCTTCCATCATGGTTTATACCCTTGCCGATTGTACGATGATTCAAGCCAACCCTCATTACGCCCATTCTGCCCTTGGTGTTGCATTTTCGCAACATCGAAGTTTCATCTTCGAACTCGACGGCCGAAGAGAAACTTTTCTTTTTCTTATTTTTATGATATTATCGGTCATCAACCTCTCCGACAATTTGGCATCTTCGTTGCCTTTATCCTCTGCCGAGTACATTCAATTATACAGTATCCGCCCGAGGGTGGTGGAGAGAAGATGTTCGAGAAAACCAGAGTATATATAGGGAAGGTAAGCGGACCGGACACCGGTGATTCGGTGTATCGAGTCCTTTTCGCGCTTATGGCGGGGATAGCCATTATGGTTTTGGTCACGCTTCTGGGGGGATGCTCGCATCACGAACGATGCTCAAGCCACATGGCTTATGACTATGAGTACCCCCCTGCCGTTTCACCCAAACTGCTGTTGCGATCGCCCAAAGAGACCAGTGTAGACCCTCAAGCGTTCGCCTATCGATCTGACTGGCCGTCAGTTACAGGCGAAGTCCCTCTGGGCAGCGTAAGCTTCTATCGCCAGACCTGGTATAATCGTCAGAGTTTGACGCCCTGCGTGAACGATAATTCTTACAATCTCTTCCAGATGTATCGCTACGGGACGACGGTCAATCCCCGCAACTGATTTCCCGCACCAAAATCCATTTGCCTCACCCGCCGGATCCCCAACCTGCTTCTTTTGAGCACGCAATGAGAAGGCAAATCAACGTCTCAATCAATCCCAGGAATCATCGGGATGGGAAAGAGTCTTGACACAACCGACCAAAGATGGTAGCCTATTTATAGCACTTTGGATAAAGATATACCTAAAAGGAATAAATAGGACATCAGCCGATGGTTTTAGGTGAGATTCGCAAGTCCAAGAGCGTATCGATCAGGAAGGCCCTTCTGGACCAGCTTCAGTCGGGGGACTATGCCCGCGGACACCGCATTCCCTCGGAACGGGCGTTGGCGCAGCGGCTGGGGGTCAGTTTCATGACGGTGCGCAAGGCCATTCGGCAGTTAGTGGATGAGGGATTCCTCGTCCGAACCATCGGCCAGGGCACATTCGTTCGTCAGGACATCCCCGAAGGACAGATGCGGCGACAGGTCGGCATTCTGTGTCCGGCGTGGGCGGCTCCGGAGGTGACAGCCTTTACCATGCACCTGATGAAGATCGCGGAATCCCATCATCGCCAGGCGCGGGTCTTCCATTTCCGGTCGTGGAATGAACGGCTGGTCCACGATGTGATCGATCAATGCGATGCCTTGATGGTATGTCCTTCCGGGGAACCCCTTGTGCCGGAAACGACGGCCATTTTCCGGCAAGGACGAAAGCCCATCGTTTTTGTGGGCGAGCCGATGTACGTGATGGGGTTTGACTCTGTAATGGGCGAGCCGGAAGCGGAAATCGATCTGGCCATCGACCATCTTCGCGAACTCGGGCACCGTCGGATTGCATTAGTCTGGCAGGCCCAAGGCAAGCGGGAAGAGATCTCCGCGGCAACGACCCGGAGCGTCAGTCGCTGGGCACAGCGGATGAAGTCAGTCGTGGGGACGGAGGCATTGAACGGCCTGGAGTTGACCGTGGACGTACCACAATTCGAGTGGCCCCACCAGGCGATCTATGACAGAATCGTCGAGCGTTATCGCGGCTCATCGGAACCCTTCACGGCCGTCATTTCGCCGCTGGCGTGGGTTCAGGGCGCAATGGGCGCGCTGCACGATCTGGGCGTTCGGGTTCCGGAAGACGTTTCAGTGGCAACCATCGGGGATCGAGAGGAAGCGAGATTCCAGCGGCCGATGTTTACGAATGTGTATGTGAGCTATGAGGAACACGTTCGCCTGGCCTGGGAGTTGATCGAACGGCGATGGGAAAATCCGGAACTCCCCCCCACTCATATGGTGGTTAAGCCAAAGCTTATCATAGGGAAGACGACGGGAAGAAATGTTAATTGTTGATTGATGATTGTTAATTGAAGGAGAAGAAAATGAACAGACTGTCCAATCGGCGAAGCTTGGCCAATCAACGATCAACAATTGGCAATCGACGATCTTTTACCCTTATCGAGCTTCTCGTTGTCGTGGCGATTATCGCCGTGTTGATTGCGATTCTGCTGCCGTCGTTGCAGGAAGCGCGAGAGATGGCCAAGACCCGGGTGTGCGGCAATCAGCTTCATCAGATCGGTTTGGCGATGGCGTACTATGTGAACGATTATGGACGGTTGATGCCGTGGGTGCAGGGTCCGGATGTACCGGGCGATCCCCGCGGCTGGAATCCGACGGTCTACACCGCTGTCCTGGCGGGCAAGAACGGGGGAACAAATTACCTTGGACTGGATCCGTACCGGGCGAGGGAGAACATCTACGTTTGTCCGAAGGATGATCCGATTGTCGTGCCGGGTGGTTTGAGCCTGGGGTGCAGTTATACGATGAATCCATACGCGGACGGCGCCGACGGACCTGCGGGCAGCCGGGCCGTCAACATCACGGACGTGGAGCGATGTTCTGATTTTGTGGTCATGTTGGAGTGGTGGAATATCGATTGGATTTATCACGGAAACAGCGCAAGTCATTATTGGGATGCCTCGCCGTGGGCGATCAACTCGGGTAAATTCCTGCACGCTCATCACGGCCGAGGAGCCAATGTTCTGTTTGGCGATTTTCATGTGGACGTCGTCGGGGAAGAGCATAGTTGGGATGATGGGCGTCTGTATTGGGGTTGGTAAATCGGATTCATCAGGAGAGATCATGACCACGACTGTACGTGTTGCCGCGATGATTTTGACCTTGCCTTTGTGTCTTTGGGCACAGACGAACGTCGCGAGTTTTGATTTGCCCATTACCGGCGGAAAAGTGTCTATCAATCTGAATAAGCCGTTCTCGCCACTCACGCTGCACTTGAAGAACCAGGATCTCCCGCTTATTCAGGACTTCGGGCCCACTCTGACGAGTGGCGGCAAGACATTGTCGCCCGGCCAGTATCGGCTTGAACGGTTTCGCCATTCGGTCGACGCCGACGCCTGTCAGATTCACGTGGTATATCGAGTGGTTGGTTTTCCCACGCCCACTTATTACTGGCTGACCTTCAAGACGGACGGTCCGTATATCCACATTTCCACAGAGATGCGTGAACCGGTGGCGTTGGAGATGTGCCCTGGGCGACTGGTGCATCCGGAGGCCTTCAAGCCGTTCACTATAACCCGCCGGGTCAGGGAATCCTGGGAACAGAACACGGTTCAGGCTGCATTTTGGCACCGCAAGGGACGATTCTGGGTTTACGGAGAATTCAATCTTGAGGAATCCAACGCGTATGACGGTGGGATGGCCTGCCTGGACAGGAATCGCTGGGCCACCGATCTGGGTCCGTCCGCCCAGTACCCGCCGTATGCGTTTGGTCTTCGGCGGCCGCTCCGGGAGAAGCTGACGATCGGAATCAGTGAGGATCTCTGGCAGGCGGTCAAGCCCATCGGGAATCCGCCGAGCGAATACGCACGGGAACTGGGTGAGTCGATGTTCGTGGACCTGTGGGATGATTCAAAGAAGCTGCAGGCTGAATTCATTGAACGCCTTGGGCGCCAGACGGCGGGGACGATCCGGCTGTACACGATCATTCAGAAATGGCAGGCAGGTGGATTTGACGGGATCAATCCGGACGCGTTCTGGCCGCCGCGACTCATGCCCGACAAGCGATACGGTACGCTGGAGGATCTGAGGCATCTGGTTCAGACAGCCAGGAAATTCGGCAGGGTCGCGTTGCGGACAAATTATGAGTTGGTCATCAGCGACAAATCTCCGAGTTTCAAGGAAGGACTCATCAAGGCGAGGTTTGCCCAAGCCGTTCCGGAAAAGGGAATCCTGATGGCCGACACGAATCGCGAGTATGGCTCGGAATCTCGTCCCGACTGGCAGCGATTGGCCCGGTTCCAGGAGACGGATATCCACACATTTTTTGGTTCGGATGCCTCGTTCGTCGACCAGGTGGCCTCCGGGGGCGGCGTGGGATTCCGGCAGGACATGACCCCGTACAACATCGGAACGGGGGTGGGTCGATATGACGCGGACATCTACCGACAATTCTGCCGTCTCGTCAAGACCATCCACCACGGGCCGCTATCGAGCGAGACCCTTTGCAGTGAGTACATGCTCGGGTATTGGTGCGATACGGGCGACTACGGTATTTTCAACGGTGCCGATCGGCGGATTTCACCGGAGTACAAGCTTCGGCGATTGCATCGTCTGAGCGTCTTCCACGGCATGGGACTGGGATATCGATTCTTTGGATATCCGCAGCAATTTATCAACGCAGGCGATTGGATCGGTCACGGTCATGGTCAATATTGGGGATTGAATGCCGGCGATTTCTACAGCGGAATGGATAGCTACCGGGCCATGACCGTGCTGTTCGGGAACGGGGCCTATTACTACTCCGGGCTGGACTTTCCGCCCGCGGAACGATCACATCGGGAGCAGCCGATCACCGAGGCCCTGACGGTGGGCGTCCTTCAGCGTCATTATGCGCTGCAGGACGTTCGGAAAATCGCGTATCTGTGGAACGGGAAGTGGCAGACGCTGAATGAACTCATGGATGATGGGAAAATCGCGTTCAAACCCGATCGCGATGATTGCGAGGCTTTCAAAACCATTCGAGTGGAGTACGCCAACGGTCTGATCGTGACAGTCAACCGCGGCGATCAACCCTTGACCGTCAAGCCGACTTCGGATCTGGAGCTGTCGTTACCTAAAGACGGTTGGTGCGGAGCCAAGCCGGACGGATCCGTGCTCGTATACTCTGGAATAGGCCCGCTGGCCTCGCATCGTATCGATTTTGCCCAGGACGTCGCCCGAAAGATCCGCTTCATCAACCCCCGGGGAACGATGGTGGGCGGCATTTCCAGCCCCACATTGTGGATCGATGGTCGGCAAGTCATGCCGTGACCGCGATTCGCAATATAGTCGTAAATGCTTATCTGAAAAACCCTTAACGCTACTCAACAAACCTGTTGATTTTACGGGGATTTTTTTGTATATTACAGTAACCGGTTACTGCATACCGGTTACTGCATACCGGTTACTTTAGAAGTAAGCGAGAATAAGCGTGGCTGTAACACTGAATGACATCGCGAGAGTGGTTGGGGTAAAGAAGGCGACCGTATCTCGGGTTTTGAACAACAAGCCGAATCCGGTGAAGGTCTCTGAGACAACCCGTGCGAAGATTTTTCGGGCGGCAAAGGAGCTGGGGTATCACCCGAATGCGGCAGCACGGGCGCTGTCGACGCGGCGAACGGGGCACATCGGATTCATCCTTTCGGATAATGTGACCGATGGATGGTCGAATATGTTCTACTCGCGGATGTTTGCGGGCGTCGAGCAGGCATGCCGGGAGCGGGGCTACGGCCTCAATGTCAGCTTATACAATATCAGCAATATCGATACGTTTGTATTTCCGCCCAAGGTCGGACAGCGGAGCGTGGATGGTTTGGTCCTGACGGATTACGTCAAGGCCGCTGTTGCACATCGGTTCCGTGAGTTCGATATTCCGTGCGTGTGTATCGGGGATAATACGGAAGTGACGGAGCTGATTCCCACGGTGGCCACGGATATTGTCGGAGGGTTGTTTCAGACAATTTGTTATGCAGTCGGTCTGGGTCATCGGCGTATCGCGATGCACACTGGAATCCGCCGTCGGGAGCGAGAGGTTGGGAGAATGGTTATGGAGCGGATGGAGCAGAGTCCGGAGACGGCTGGCTGCCGACTGCTATTGACGGGAGAAATCCTGAATACGGAACCGGATTACACATCGGGCAAGCCGTTGATGGATCTGTGGTTGGGAATGCCCCCGGAGGAGCGTCCGACCACGATAATCGCGTCTGACCAGGCGCTGCAGGGGTTGCTTCGAGAATTGCGCAAGCACGGGGTGAGTTGTCCGCGGGACGTGAGCCTGATCAGTTCGTGCAATACCAGTCAGTGTGAGTTCACCGATCCGCCGCTGACCTCGCTGGAACTGAACCAGCAGGAACTGGGGCGTATCGCCGCCAACATGTTGATCGATCATTTGGAGCAGGGGACATCGCTGGGTCCGGAGATGTCGCGGAACGATTTTCCCTGTCGGATAATAATTCGGGAGTCTTGTGCCAAAACCGAGGGAAGTGGAGAGGAATAAATATTCTGTAAGCAAACCCGTGTGTCGCGGGTCGGGAGTTTATTCCAAAAAGGAGAATGAACATGAAGTACGGTTTGGCAATCACGGTGGTGTTGGGATTGGCGAGTCTGGTCAATGCATCTCTGGTGGGCGTGTATTACGATGACACTTTCAATGGGACATCTTTGAACTCGGCTATTTGGGATGGGAATGCCTATATCGGTCAGCGAGTGGAGAACAAGTTCGGCAGCATTATCGAGGCTCCGGGATATGTCACGGTGGATGGTTGGGCGGCTACCGGGGAACTGATCGGGAAGGTGAAGGTGCATCCGGACGCCGGACAGGCGGTGGTTTTGACGTCGACGGAAGTTCAGGCGGACGCATGGCCCGCCGGCGTGGGTTGGGGCCGTGAGGGTAGTCAGGTGGAAGCCGGGAACTGGGCGTGGAGCCAGGTTGGCACGTATTCCATGGTGATCGGAAGTCAGAGAAGGTCCGGTATTCATGACAATGCGTTCATGACGGGTGACTGGACTCTGACCTGGTCGCCCACGCAGATCACGCTGGTCAGCTCGATCTGGGGAACGATTTTCGATTCCAACACGATGGCTCCGGAC
>CAZLZE010000093.1:0-10446 GCA_964563935.1 uncultured Phycisphaerae bacterium
GCCAGCGGGGCCACCCCGGAATCTACCGCGCCGTTGACAAAATTCACCTTCCCGCCGGTTAACCATGAAAAATTCGCGCGAGACGCCAGAACAAGACCGCACAGTTCGTGACCGTCCATGTACTCAATCAGTCGTCTGTGTTTGGCTGCGATCTCAGGAAGCATATTATTTTCCGCAGAAGTCGATGATTCTGGCGATTTCATTTCGCAGCTCGTGCCGCGGGACGATTCGGTCGATAAATCCGTGTTCCAGCATAAACTCTGCCGTCTGGAAACCTTCCGGCAGTTCGGCCTTGACCGTGTTCCAGATTACGCGAGGACCGGTAAACCCGATCATCGTCCCTGGTTCCGAAATAATGATATCGCCGAGGAAGGCAAAACTCGCCGCCACGCCCGCCGTCGTCGGATCGGTCATTACAACCATGTACAATCCCCCGGCATCGTCCAATCGCGCAATGGCCGCCGATGTCTTCGCCATCTGTACCAGCGAAACCGCTCCTTCCTGCATCCGAGCACCGCCGGAACAGGTCAGCATGACGAACGGGATCTCTTCTTCCATCGCCAACTCCGCACCCGCCGTCACCTTCTCACCTACCACGGCACCCATGGACCCCATGATGAAGTAGGGATCCATCACGCCTAACACGACAGGCCGACCCTTGATGTAGGCCTTGCCGACCACGACGGCCTCCTTCAAACCCGTCTTCTTCTCCGTCTGCGCCAGACGGTCCTTGTACGCGATCCGGTCCTTGAACTCCAGTGGGTCGGTGGACGACAAATCCGCAAGAATCTCCTCGAACGTCTCCGGATCGACCAGTTGTTTGATCCGCGTGCGGGAATCAACCCGGTAGTGCTTTCCGCATTTCGGGCAGCAGTGGAGATTTTCCTCAAATTGCTTGCGGTAGAGCATCTCCCCGCACTTTTCGCACTTGATCCACAATCCCTCTGGGACATCCACCCGTTTGGGTTCTGCAGTCGGTACCACGGTCTCCTGTGTTTCCGTCCGATCCAATTCCTTACCCACGCACTGCTCCTTCCATTTGCGAATTTGTCTGTCCGTTGCCGTTGCCATTACTCTTAATCACATACTCGTGCCACGTCAAAGGTTCTTTCACAAGCTCCCACAGATCGCTCAACGCCCTGCCCTCGCGTCCCACACGCGCCAAAGCCAGGGCCACGGGACCCAGCACGATTCCCACTTTCTGCCCGGGATGCTTTTTGAGAATTTTCTGAATGCATTCTTCGATACGTTCCCTCGCAGCCCCAAGCCGCTCCCCTTCCGGCGGCGTGACGCTCTCCGGCTGCTCCTGCCACTGCTTGTATACCTTCGGGTGCCGCTGCTTTATGTCCGCGGGAACCATGCCCTGCCAAAGCCCCATGTTCATTTCCGAAAGGTCTCGCTCCGTGCGATGGCGAACACGAAGGACGCCCGCGATGATCCTCGCCGTCTCCTCACTCGGACCGGACACGGTGGAAAACAGAATGTTCACCCCGGCTTCCTTCAACTGCTCAGCCCAGCGCTTGACCTGGTCCATGCTCTCAGGGCAGACCGGCAGATCGGCGTTTCCGACCAGCCGGTTTTCCTTGTCCCAGCAGGTCAGCGCCGTCGGAATGAGAATCAAACCTGTCACATCATGATCATGCATGGTTTCTTGCCGCGTTTGCCAAATCTCGCAATCGTATCACCGCTTGCGCCGGGTCGGGTTCGCCGAAGACGGCTGTCCCGGCCACGAACGTATCTGCTCCCGCGCGAACAACGCGGGGAATAGTCTGCTCATTTATGCCGCCGTCGACCTCGAGCAACACGTCGGGCCGACGCTGAACTATCTTCCTGATCTTGGGCAGGCAGTCCTCACGGAAATCCTGGCCGCCGAATCCGGGC
The DNA here is from genome assembly GCA_964563935.1 of uncultured Phycisphaerae bacterium. Taxonomy (GTDB): domain Bacteria; phylum Planctomycetota; class Phycisphaerae; order JAAYCJ01; family JAAYCJ01; genus JBAZZQ01. Next base: position 1,882 of record CAZLZE010000093.1, read on the forward strand.
ATGACCGTCATTACCAGGACCATGTCAACCAGGTCGATCACGGGCTCCAGCGACTCGGCCGGCGTGTCCGGGTTCAGGCTCACGCCTACCCCAATGCCCAGGCTCCGGATCTTGCGGACGACGCCCACCGGGTCTTTTGCCACTTCAATGTGAAACGTCAGACTGCTCGCCCCGGCCTTGGCGAAAGCTTCCGCGTACTTCTCCGGGTCCGTGATCATCAGGTGCGTATCGAGGAACAACTTGGTGTTCTTTCGAATGCATTTGACCAGCGGTGGTCCGAAGGTAATATTTGGGACAAAATGTCCATCCATCACGTCCAAATGGAGAATGTCCGCACACGACTCCACCCGGGCGATATCCGCCGCCAGGCAGGCAAAATTCGCCGACAAAATCGACGGTGCCATCCGCATCTTCTTCGCTGTCATTGTTGTCATAAATCGCTCAACCTTCCAAGGTGTCAGGGTACAAGTCATTTATTCTATTATATAGACGTCCGATATTCAAATCCGAACCGGTATCTTCGCGCAAATTGCGCGACCCCAATAAATTCTGGGTGTGACCCACCTTTACGCCAAGCGCATGCGTGAGGCCGGCACGTATGTCTTCATGCACTCCGACGGATACATCAGGGACATCTACCAGGACCTGATCGAAATCGGTATCAACGCGATCAACTCGCAGCTGTTCTGCATGCCCATCGAAGAAATCGGAAAGAAGTTCGCCGGAAAAATCACCTTCGGCGGTGAGATCGACCGCCAGCGCATCCCGCCCTTCGGCACGGAGGAGGAATGTCCCCAGGCCGTCCGCCGGGGCACCGTAACCTCTCGCACAACGGCGGCGGAGTCATCGCCCAATTCGAGTATGGCCTGGAGACCAAGCTAAACAACGCCCTCGCCGTCTTCGACGAATGGGAGAAGCTCTCCAGATAGTTCTTCACGTAAAAATAATAGGCGTCTGCGACAAAGGGCTTTGCCGGCAGACGCCTGGAACCGGGACTGGTAGTGGCCAATTTGAAGACTTCTTTGACTTACCGGACTATTTGGTTTTTAGATGTCGTCATTCCTGACACTATAGCTATCGACCGTTTAACCGAGCGGTTGAGGACGAACCTCCAAAATCGTGAAAATGCCGATTTCAGTACAGAAAACGCGGATAGCACGTCCGAGAACACGAGAAAAACCTGATATCCGGCGGATGGGACAAATCTGAGCGATCTTCCCTCTCACCCAAAATCTACCAGTTATTGCTCCTGGCGCACATTACATATACGCTGAAACCGCCGCCGCCACGATAATCAGCCCAAGCCCGACCAGAATGGCCAGCGCAATCCACTTCGGAACGGTGCTTTGCGCGGAGGGGCGAAACAGGATCTCGAAACTGTCGGTTATGTCCCGTTTGCACGTGGGACAGATCTTGGCTGGTGACGTACTGTCATGTGTATTGAGTTCCGTCCGACATTCGGGACAGATTATCTGGTAACGTTCACTCATCTCACACCTCCCCACAAAACGGAAACCCCAGGGGCATCGTCCGCATCAAGTTCTGATAAACCGACCTTTTCCTGGCATCTATGACCATGCTCGATTCTAAACCTGCCGCCGCGATTAATCAAATGATTTTGGCCACTGGAACCCGACAGGTCGCAACGAGCGTGCGATCTTCCTCTTCCCCGGCCAACATGGCCTCGTAAATAACGAGACCATGTCTTCACCGGAACCGTATCGTGTTCATGTCAAAACGCTTAGTCCTGAGCGGGCGTCGCCTTCGGCTGCAACGCGCGGGGAATCGCGATCACGCCCGTTCTCGCCAGTTGCAGGATGCCATACGGACGACACAACTCGATGAACGCCTCGATCTTCTTCTCCGGACCGGTCAGTTGGATGATGACCGCCTTGGGCCCAACGTCCACAACCGTTCCCCGAAATACACCGGCCAGCTCAATGAGTTCCGTACGGCTCTCCGGCGGGCAATGGACCTGGATAAGCAGCAGATCTCGCTCGACGCAATCCTGCTCGGAGTAGTTCCTCACTTTGACCACGGTGACGATCTTCGCCAATTGCTTGCGAATCTGTTCCAGGGTCGCCTGGTCGCCGGACGTCACGATGATCATACGCGACACGCTCGGGTCCTCCGTCCGTCCGACCACCAGGGAGTCGATATTGAATCCGCGGGCGGCGAACATACCGGACACGTGCGCGAGGACTCCGGGCTGATTCTGCACGAGCACGCCAAGGACGGTTTTCTGTTCTGTTGACGCTGTATTCTGAGTCATGGGCTTGTTCTCCTTTGCTTGACGCGATGCGTCAGCTTCTCTATGCCAATCGTCCCAGTTCCATTTCGTGAAGGCTCTTGGACGGGGCGACCATGGGCCAAACGTTCTCTTCCGGCTCGACCTTGAAGTCCATCAGGATCGGTCCGGGATACTTCAGTGCCTCGGCGATCACATCCGCGACCTGATCCTTTTCCGTTACACCGACAGCCCGGATGCCGAACCCCTCGGCGATCTTCAGGAAGTCCGGCAGGACCATCTCCGTGTATGAATACCGCTTGCCATAGAACAACTCCTGCCACTGACGCACCATTCCCTGGAACGTGTTGCGAATGAGCGCGATCTTGATGGGCAGCTTGTTCTGGGCCACCGTCGCCAGTTCCATCAGCGTCATGGAGAAACTCGAGTCGCCGTCAATGTCGATAACGATCTTGTCAGGCCGGCCGATCTGCGCCCCGATCGCGGCGGGGAGTCCGAACCCCATCGTGCCCAATCCGCCCGAGGTAATCAGTTGCCGCGGCTGGGTGTAATTGAAGAACTGCGCCGACCACATCTGATGTTGGCCGACGCCGGTCGTGATGATCGCGTTTCCATTGGCAAGTCTGCCCAGCGTCTCGATGACGTACTGCGGCTTGATGTACGGACCGTCCGTGTCATAACGCATCGGAAATTTCTGCTTCCACTCGCTGATCTGGTTCAGCCACGGCGTTCGATCCGCAGGCTTGACCAGTCTGACCAACTCTGTAAGTATCTCTTTCGCGTCGCCGACCACGGGAATATCCACGCGAACGTTCTTCGAGATCGACGCCGGGTCAATGTCGATGTGGATGATCTTCGCCTTCGGCGCGAACGTCTCGACCTTGCCCGTCACGCGGTCGTCGAATCGCGATCCGACCGCGATCAGCAGGTCAGACTCCTGCACCGCGTAATTGGCAAACGGAGTACCGTGCATACCCAGCATCTTCAGCGCCAGCGGATGGTTCTCATCGAACGCTCCGAGCCCCATGAGCGTCGTCGTCACGGGAATATTCCCCTTGATGGCGATATCCCGCACGAGCTGCGCGGCTTCGGCGATCACCACCCCGCCGCCGACGTAGAGCACCGGACGCTGGGCCTGGTTGATCGTGTCCGCCGCCAATTGGATCTGACGCAAGTGCCCCTTGAACCGCGGACGGTAACCCGGAAGCTGCATTTGGGTATCCAGCGGTCCGTCGATCTTGCCGTTCAGGACGTCTACCGGAATGTCGATAAGCACCGGCCCAGGTCGGCCCGTTCTCGCAATATGAAAGCACTCCTTGACAATCCGCGCCAAATCCTTAATGTCACGCACCAAAACGTTGTGCTTGGTACACGGCCGGGTGATACCCGTCATGTCCGCTTCCTGAAAGGCGTCGTTTCCAATCAGATCACTCCGTACCTGCCCCGTAATCGCGACCACGGGAACGCTGTCCATATGGGCGGTGGCCAGACCCGTCACCAGGTTCGTCGCGCCCGGGCCGGAAGTCGCCAGCACCACGCCCACCTTCCCCGTCGCACGGGCATACGCGTCCGCCGCATGAGCGCCCCCCTGCTCGTGGCGAGTCAGGATGAAATTAATGGGCGACCGGTAAAGCTGGTCGAAAATCGGAAGTACCGCTCCCCCGGTATAGCCGAACATGTGTTCGACCTTCTCGTCGAGAAGAGCTTGATGGAGGATCTCTGCTCCCTTCCAGGTTCGATCCGGCTGCATCATCGGCGATGCTGCCTGCTTGCCGGACGGCGCGGCGGTTGACGATACTTCATTCTTCTTCATGGTATTTATCCTTTCCATATGCGATCGTTGATTCCGGACGGACGGAGCGGCCAGTTGGTCGAGAATCGACAACACAGACGCGCCGGTATAGCCGAAGACATGCGCGACCCCCTCCTCCAGAAGGCACTGATACAGAATCTCCGCGCCTTTCCATTCGTATTGAGGGTCGTGAAGAGGTTGCTGTGTAGCCGGAGGCGGATTGGGTAAAATGGTCCTTGTGCTCATGGGTTTTATCCTTTCCAATAGGTTTCCCATTGCGTTGTCGGGCCGACCGGACACATCGCCGACCGAAATCCCGTGCGGTCACCGGTTAGGTGTTCGCCCCGTCCGCATCCATGTGCGAAGGAACGTCCCGCATAAACAATTAACTTTAGCGGAGTATTGACTAAAAAGCAATACCCGACATCCGAAAATCCCTGAGCATCGTCCGCTTCTGTCCGCTCTGGCTACAACCCCATCAACCGCAGCGCATATTCCCTGGCGACGGGGTTTGTCCTCGTTCGACCCTGAAGGTGCGGCATCGAAATAATAACCTTTCCCGGTCCGTAGTCCTTCGCGACGGCCGCGCCAACGGCTATCCACTCTTTGCTCTGCCAGTGACCATTCCCGGACAGTAAGACCGTGTCCATCCCTTCCGCCGTCAGCGTGCCGGTCAGGAACGGGTCGATCGTATCCGTGCCTGCGTTGTGCCACATGAAAAAATCGTACTCCTGGAACCCGGACGCCAGCGGATGGCTTGTCGAGCAATTCACAAAATAGCGGGCGCCCATCCCCGCCTCGGCAAACGTCACTTTGCTCTCCGCGATCTGCAACTCACCCTCCGCCCGCTGTACATCCGTCACCACCAGTCGTGCCCCCTGCCTAACCGCGACTTCAAGTTCCCGAAGGTTCTTGCGAACATCCTCGATGTTATCCGACACAATCACACCCCGCGCGCCCTTCCGCCAAGGCTTGGGTTTCAGGCCCAGCTCCGAAACCAGTCCCCAGGCCGACCCGTCCTTCTTGCCCAGAACAAAAACATCCTTCTTTTCGACCGCCCGCATCGGAAATACGTCGAATTCTTTCGCGGTGTCGTGAATGATCTTGCCCTTCTTATCACACACAGCCAGTTCAACGGAGAATCGCGTTCGCTCTGCCACTTCAGGCAGATTGAACTGGAACGTCCCCTGGAAATTCGGCAACATGGCCGCAATCACGGCCGATCGCTTGCCCGCGAAAATAACCTTGCCCCCCGCCCGCACCTGGTAACGGATATGCAAACCCTTCAGAGACTCGTTGCGGTCATTGCAGACCCAGAAATTCATGTCCAGCGATTGGCCGCCAAAATACGAGTTGCGGCTCGTCTGAATATTTGCCGCCACCGGCGCCAGCGCCTCGCGATACTCGAAAAACGCGGGCTTCGGATTGCAGTCGACGTCCACGATGGATTTCATCCAGCCTGCCGGGAACGCATCGATGAAAAGATGAATCGCAAAACTCACCATGCGCGGATCGCGACGAAACGCTTCCGTCATAACACGCGTGCTCCAGGCCTGATGTCCCTGCGACGCCTTAACCCACTGATCGATCGTCCGCTGCGTGGTAAACCACATATAATGGAACCGCGCCGTCTGCGCCTGGACGATGCCCTTCGGTGACCACTCATCTTCGCGGTTGGCCGGCAGCCAACTCCTCGGATAATACTTGTACATCGTCTCCACCGGGTCCAGCCCTTCCGCGCCGAATTCGCCGCACCCATAGTTCCACCCAGGCTTGACTCGTTGCCAGTAACCTTTGATGAGTTTGCCCAGCGGCAATCCATGACCATTGTACCAGCAGTTGTAGCAGTGATTGTCAGGCAGCCCCTCGTGCGGCGGATCGTAGTCGCCATCCACTGCCTTAATCACCCGGTCCGGATTGGCGAGCTTGACAGCCTCGTCGCACGCCCGGAAGAACATGTCCATCTCGTACGACATGATCTGCCGATGCTCCTGACCCCAGCCGTTGGGGAACGGCTCGTTAATGTACGTCACCACAACGTTGCATGGATGCGACCGCACCAACCGCTCCATCTCATTGGCTTGTCGAACGCCCTCGCAGAACTGGTTCCGCCGGAACACGCCAAACAGCGGAAGATCCGTCTGCGTCATGAAACCCAGTTTGTCGCACATCTCATAGATCTCATCCTGCACCGGACGCTGCGTCAGACGCAGAAAATTCATATTGCAGATCTTGGCGATCAGGAACGCGTCGCGGAGCTTGTCCCACTCCTTTTTCGCGACGCACTGCTGGATGTATCCCATCTCGTTGGCCCCGCGCAGCTTGATCTTCCGTCCGTTAAGCTGAAACATGCCCTTGGGCTTACAGTCGGTGTCCAGGCGAAAATCGCGCATCCCGAATTGCCGCTTTTCCGTGTCGAGCAGTTTGCCTTCCTTGCTGAACAACTTCACCTGCACCTGATATAACCACGGCGTGTCCAGGTCCCACGCCCGCGGATTCTTGATATCCACCTTGAAGCGATAGTAGTTCCGAGTCGGGCCGATCTTCACCGTGTGGCGTTCGGGCTTGCTTGTCGTCTGCGAAAAGTTCTGACCGAAGATGCAAAACTCCACCGCGACCTCGTCCTTGGTCAGGTACGTGCTTTCAAGCTCCACCCATACCTCCGCCCGCTGCTCCGCCAGGAACGGCCGGACAAAGATGTCCGCAATGTGCATCTTCTCGCAAATCTCCACGCACACATCCTGATAAATTCCCATCCCCGGTGGGCAATGATGCCAGCCGATCTCAGGATCGTCGTATCCCATTCCCGTAGCTGCGTAAATCTTGTCGCCGTCGTACAGGTGCCCGTCGTCGCCCCACGAATCGTTGCCCATGCAGATCGCGTCGTTCTCGACACGCACCACGAGCACGTTTTCGCCATGCCGGGCGCAGGCGGAAAAATCAAACTCGAACGGGGCAAAGAATCCCTCGTGCGATCCGAGATACGTCCCGTTCATAAACACATGGGCCTTGTAATCCACGCCCTTGAAGCGGATCCAGCAGGCCTTGTCGCGGAACTGATTTTCGTCCAGGTGAAACCCGGTGCGGTAATACGTGCGGGCACGACCAAGCGGCGGACCGTAATGCGGAATCCTCACGCTCTGCCACTCCCCTTCACCACGCAAAGCGCAACCGAAGTCCTTCTTCTCCGCCTCCGTCTCCACGTGCCAACCGAAATTAACAAGTGGGATAACCTGCCGGGTCGATTCGATGGCCGGGGCGAGATTCGCCATGAATTTCTCCACCTTCTGACGCTGCCGCTGGAGTTCGGCGTCCAGTTCCTCACGCGTCCGCATCTTCGGCGCAGGTCGAAAGACCGCCTTCGGGTCCGACTTCTTCGATTCGATGACTATCTTCGGAAGTTTCATCGGCACCGGTTCCACCAGCGTCTTGGACCGCATCGTTTCCCGTTGGGCGGCGATTTCAGCGAAGATATCCCGTCGTACCGTCTGCTTGCCTGTACTACTCATGGGTCGATTACCTTTCCAAAAATATTTCTGCCGCGGATTCCGCACAAACCCGCATCGTCAGTCATATTAGCGTGTGAATGGCAGGTATTGTAGCAAGTTCCCATGCATTGTGTAGGCGAAATGCAATCGCACTTATTGTGATCTTGCCCGCTATCCGATATTCTTAACAGGCCGATATGCCTCTTTCCGGATAATCTCGGCCAGTGGAATAATCGCACAATGGATGCTAAAAAAATTGCACAGACGATAACCATGGTTCTGGGGATGATCTCCTTCATCTGCCTGATCGTCTGCTTCTTCGCCCTGGGCGACCTGCGCGACGAGCAGGCTTCATCCACACTTGCATGGCGGGTTCTGAGTTACGCGTTCTGGCCCATCGCGATCTTCCACCTCGTCTTCCTCATCACAGCTGCGTGCATCATCATCGCAGCGTCCCTCCCTTCACCACCGCCCCAATCGGACGAAGAAGAAAAGTAGTCTGCCTTTTTTGCCTCCGAACTTGTGGCATTTCGACGCAACCCCCTTATAATTGACCTTCATGAACATGGACCTGGCGAAATATCGGCACATTATCTGGGACTGGAACGGCACGCTGATCGATGACGCGTGGCTGTGCGTCCAGATCCTAAACAAGCTCCGAGCCAAACGCCGAATGCCGCCCATCACGCTGCGACAGTATCAGGACGAGTTCGACTTCCCCGTCCAGGACTATTACCGGCGAATCGGATTCGATTTCTCCGTCGAATCGTTCGACGCCGTCGCTACCGAGTTCATTCTGGAATATGACCAGCGGCGTTTTGAGTGCAGCCTGCAGGCCGGCGCCATCAGCGTCCTCCAGTCCCTTCACAAGCGAGCATTTCCGCAATCGATCCTGTCAGCCTACCAGCAACCGCGTTTGGAGCAGGCGGTGGAATTCTTCGGAATCCGCCATTACTTCACGCACGTATTGGGTCTGGATGACCACTACGCCAGCAGCAAGGTGGATAACGGCAGGGACATGATCAGGCAACTGGGCA
>CAZLZE010000093.1:10456-17807 GCA_964563935.1 uncultured Phycisphaerae bacterium
GCGCGAGGTACTCTTTATCGGCGACACGCGGCACGATTTCGAGACCGCGACGGCCATGGGGACCGATTGCATCCTCATTCCCAGCGGCCACCATCCGCGCAACCGATTGGAAGCGTGCGGCGTGTGCGTGCTGAATTCATTGACCGACTTCCCAGCTGTTTCGGCATAGATGATCTCCTGGAGGCAATATCGACCATGAACCGCTCAGCCTGACGACCTCCTCGATTGCGCGTATGTTGATCTTTTGGAAAGCAGAATAGATGCTCCTTCAAACCACCCATCAAAAGGACAAATCTCAAAACTGACATGTGCCCGAGGACGGATACCCGAGCACATGTCGCAAAGGCCTTCGGCGGCCACCACAAAATGACCGCCGAGACGCTTCTTCCCGCCTCACAGTTGCACCCGACGCGTACGTCAGGCATTCTTCAACTCACAAATGAACGAGCCTGTAACCTGCACCACGATTCTCGACACCAAACAACCGACACCGAAATGCGACCGCACATAAACATGGATCAGCACCTTGGATCGGAGTCTTACCGGAAGCCGTAGGGGCGATCATGCGACCGCCCCCACTCCTGGATTGTCGACCGTCATCTCTGGTACGGAAAGCCCGTAACTTGCGGTACATCCAGTCACTTCCGGGCGCATTTGTCTCGCATTCGATTCAATAAAACCCCCTGCTCATCTCGCAAGAGATCCAGCCACTTCGCCAGAACGCTCTGCGAATCAAGATTCTTGATCAGCGACGCCAGGATCGCATCCTTGCTATCAGTCTGCAGGTCTCTTCTCTGACGATTAAAGCGTTCCTGAAGCCGATCGAGGTCCTTACGACGAGGATACTGGGGGTGTGTCGCCATGCCATGCCCTTTATAATTCTCAAGTTTCTTGACTATGTGCATCTTTCTGCTATAATTGCCACCACATTACATATTCGTGTAACACAAACTAGCGTATCACACAATTGCGATATTATCAAGCAATATTCCACGATTGTGTAACTTTTTTATGTCCCACAGTAATTACTGGCTATATGAACAAAAAAAAATGGGCGAAAGAGAAAAAAAACTTCATTCTGAATCAGGAATCAGTGTCCGTCTGACGTATCTGCGCGAAAAATGCTTCGGTTCGCGAGGCAAACAGCGTTTCGCAAAAGAATTGGGTATTCCGCTCAGCAGTTACGCGACCTACGAGGCTGGCCGAACACCTCCGCCGGAGCTTCTGGTAAAGGTTTCCGAGGTGACGGGGTGTGATCTGGGCTGGCTGATGACGGGGAAATTGCAGGCCCTTCCGAAAGCGTCTCCGGACCCTGAAATGGAAGATATTCTGACCCGCATGGAGCAATTGATCTCATCGCAGCCCAAGGCCAAGGAGGCCGTTCGGGCCTTGATGGACGTTTTGGCAGGCGGCGCCGAGGCGGTCAAACAGGCGGAGACGCAGACTGCGAAGAGTTTGCCTGCGGCCGTGATTCCGATCCTCGGCCGGGCGGCGGCGGGACTGCCGGCGTTCTGGCTCGATGAGAAAACCGAGACTCCGGTCTTCGATCGCATGCTAAACGAGTACGATCCGCAGAAAATCATGCAGTACCTTCCGCTCCCGCTCATTGAGGCAAGCCCACCCTACTCGAACAAAGGCGACGCCCAAATCTTTCAGTTGGCCGACCCGGTGGACGTCGGCGGGCTGTCGGTCAGCGGGTTCCTGCGGGTAGGCCATCTGGAAGGCAAGGGCAAGCTCCTGGCGATGCGAATTGACGGCAAGAGCATGGAGCCGGTGCTCCACGAAGGCGATCTTGTCATCGCCGACACCGGCCAGCCGGCGCAGGCGGGGCAGATCGCCCTGGTGGAAGTCGTCGGCGGCGTGGGCGCGGTCTGCAAGCTCTTCTTCCCGGAGAAGGACCATATTCGAATCAGTCCGATCAACCGCGAGTGCGAGACCGCGGACATACCCCCTCACCTGCTGCGCTATGCGTTTCGTGTCATCGGGGTCGTCAAGCAGCGTCAGACAAAGCCGCTATCTGGTTGGTAGACCAACCGCATTTTTCTCCATCGTCGCATGTATAATTACATGTAACTCTATATCATTTTTTTGGAAGGTGGAGCGATGGAAACGGAACAGTCGGCGTCTTCGTATTCGGAATCACACTTCTGGAAGAAGCTCGCCAAAGTGGCGAAGCGTTGCGGCCAGGAGGTTGTGGAAAAGGCCCTGATGCTGTTTTACACGGCCCAGCACCCGGACACTCCCAAATGGGCTAAGGGCGTCATTTACGGGTCGCTGGCGTATTTCATCATTCCGCTGGACGCGATCCCCGATTTTCTGCCTGCAGTGGGATTCACCGACGACCTGACGGCGCTCATCGCGGGGCTGGGGGCGGTGGCAATGCACATGACTCCGGAGATCAAGGCGCGGGCCCAGGAGAAGGCACGCGTTCTTCTCAGCCGGGACTTCTACCGCGAAACGCCCCCGAGCAATTCGGAAAAGCCTTGAAAAATTGCCTGAACCCAAGAACAATGGCACGCATCTGTTGAGTGAGGTGCGGCGTGAAGGACAGCATGAAGAAGATCCGGTTGGCGGTGTTGATCAGCGGAGGCGGGCGTTCGCTGGAAAACATGATCCAGAAAATACGAGAAGGCACACTGCCTGCCACTATTGAACTGGTGATCTCCTCGTCGGCCGACGCAGGGGGACTGAAGAAGGCACAGGCGGCGGAGCTTCCTGCGATCACCATTTCCCGCAAAGGCAAATCCGGGGAACAGTTCAGCTCGGAGATCACGTCCGCATTGGAGGGCGTCAATCCGGACCTGGTCTGCCTGGCTGGTTTCATGTGCTTCTATACGATTCCCGATCGATTCCTCGGACGAGTGATGAATATCCACCCCGCCCTGCTGCCGGCGTTTGGCGGCAAGGGAATGTACGGACATCATGTGCACGAGGCGGTGCTGGAGGCTGGGTGCAAGGTGTCCGGATGCACCGTTCATTTCGCGGACAATCAGTATGATGCCGGCCCGATCATTGTGCAGCGAACCGTGCCGGTTCTGGAGGACGATACAGCGGACACGCTGGCGGCGCGAGTGTTCGAGGAAGAGAAGATCGCGTACCCGGAGGCGATACGGTTGTTCGCGGAAGGCCGCCTGAAGATTACCGGGCGGCGAGTGCGGGTGTTGGGAAAGACGAACTAGATCTGTATGCCCGCACCCCAAACCAACCTTCTTCCTCACCGCCGCTCGCGAATCTCCAGCGGAATCGACCGCTGCGCAACCTTGTTGCCGTGCAGATCCTCCACCGTGATCTTAAGCTTCATCGAACCTGCCGAAATCGCCGGTGGCAATGTCACCTGCGGCGCCAGATAGAAATCCGTCCGCCGTCGATTCGCTATGTCTTCTATCTTCTCATACCGCTGCCGCCACACGGATCGTCCCGACTCGCTCAAAACCTCGATCGTCATCGACAGAAGCGTCTGGTAGACCTTCTGCTCCGCGACGAACTTGCTTGTAAAATTCTCAAGTTCCAGGTAGATGATCACGGGCAGGCTCTTTCCCTCTACGAAATACTCCGGCGGCATGGTCTTGAAACAGCCGAAACTGCTCACCTCGCGGCAAAGCTGAAGCTCGCTGACCACCAGGTCCGCCTGCGAACGAAGCGTCTGCTGCATCTTCTCAATAATCGCCAGGGCCTCGTTGGCCTGCTGGGCGGAACTCGCCTCGCCGTTGTCGAACGCCTTGACCAGGGCGGCCACGCTCTTGGCCATCTCGGCGCTCACGGTATCCGTTCCCCCCCTGTCCTTCAACGCCTGCTGCCATTGCCCAAGAACCGCGTGGATCAATCTCAGCTTCATCTGCGTGCCCGTGTCCTCCGGGCGATCCTTCAGCTTCTCCTCAAGCCGAAAAAGCAACATATCCATCGCGGCGTTTGCGTTACCGGGATCGGGCACATCAATTTTCCCACCTGTATTGGCAGGCGCCGGATCAGCCACTGTCACCGTGGCCGGCGCCGCGACCGCTTCCACCTTCGCAGGTGCAGGCGATCGCGATTCTGCCTTCTCCACCTTCTGATTCGCCGCAACTTGCGACTTGGTCTCAAGTTTGACCGCCGGTTTGGGCTTCGCCACAGGTGCGACGGGCTTGGGTGCCACGGGAGCCACCGTCGGAGTCACCGTCGGTTGTGGAACCGATACTCCCTCGACCCGCGTAATTCGAATTCCTCGCGACGGCGTCCCAGGGGCCTTTGCCACCGGCGAATGGCTCTCCATCACAGCGCCTCGCCCTCCGGGCGTCTTCCGAATCGGAGTAATCACCGGTCGCTCCTGAGTCTGCTTGTCATCCAAAGGGACATTCGCTGAATGCGTGACGACGGGCTTCGGACTCTCCCCCACCGGCGCGGGCGAAGCCGTTGGAACGGGACTCGGTTCCGCCATCTTCGCCGCAAGACTGTCCGAATCGCTCACCCCCGGCGTGGGGCCCGGCGAAACATATACATCACCGCTCTTCTGTGATTGCTGCGCCATCACCAGCCGAAGTTGCTCAACTTCCTCGTTCACCTGCCTGGCCACCTGCTGCGCCCGCGGATCCTCGTTCCGACGCGGAACCGACCGATGCGTATCCGCCAGACCATTTCGAGCCGGCGCGGGCGTCGGCGTGACACTGGCAACCGGAGCCGTGCCCTGATTCGGACTATTGAACGTCCGCCATTTCTCACCGAACAGACCCGATGACCCTTGCGTGCAACCGCCGGCCAACAACCCGACGATGGCGAAAAAAATCACCGACCCTGTGAACGCAGACCCGAAACCGCCCTGTCTTACGAGTTTGACGTTGCGCATAGTATAAACTTTTCCAAATTCATTCGGGGTTGCCCCAATCCTGTCTTATTGGCGTAATCGAGTTTCGCCAGTTCGTCGATCATACTTCGCAGCCGCTCCGCACTAAACCGCCGAACCTGGGCGATAAACCGCTCCGCGATACCCGGATAAATCTTGCACGCGGACAGCACCTCCCCCTGCTTCATGCCGCTGTCCAGCATGCTCCGGGCCTTCAAAAGCCGCCGAATCGAAAACGTCAGCACACCCACCATCGAATATTCCGCCGACCGATCCGATTCCAGAATCGAATTAAGCACTTTCGTCACTTCCGCCGTCTTTCCCTCTGCCATCAGGTCCGTAATAAGAAACACGTTCTCCGTCGCCGTGTGACCCGACAACGCGACAATATCTTCCGACGAAATCTGCCGACGATCGCCGACAAATAAAGCCAATTTCTCCAACTCGTTCGCCAGGCGACCCGTGTCCTCACCCACCGTCTCCACCAGTTCCGACGCCGCCACCACCGGAAGCGTCTTTCCCAACTGAAGCGCCCTGGACACCACCCAGGACACCAATTCGCGACCCTTCATCGGCTCCGCCAGAATCAACTCGCCGATCTTCGCCAGTTGCTTATCCAAACGCGTCGCCTTTCGCCACGTGTCGACGATCAGCACGAGCACTCCCGTCGGACTCGGCGCGTTAAAATATTCCTCAAGACGCTCCCGGTTATCCGTCACGAACTTGTCCGCGTCGTCAATGATGACAACCTTCCGTTCCGCCAGGAACGGCGCCGTGCGAAGCTCATCCAGCACGGTCACCAGTTCGACGCTCTTGCCCTCGCATCGAATCTCCCCCAACCCCTCGTCCTTGCCCAGCAGCTTCTCACGCAGCTGCCGCAGCGCCTGGTCGCGAAGGTGAATGTCCTGCCCCGCGATCACGTAAATCGAATTTATCTTCTGCTGCTTCGCCATTATCCTGCCACTTCCACAGGCATTCTCCAGAATGCCCGCCTCACTTCGCCATCGTCAATCGCGACTCGATCCCCTGCCGAATCTCCGGCAGAGACTCCGAGGTCAGCAATCCTTTCGCGCGAACCCACACGCCCTTCGCCTCACTTCGATACCCGAGCGTCCAGTACGCGTCACCGAGGTACATCAGTGCCTGAAGGTTCTTCTTGTCCAACTCCGTCGCCTTCTCCAGGCACATCACCGCCTGTTGATACTGGCTCTGACGAATCCTCGCCATGCCCAATCCCTGCCACGCCTTCACGCTCTTGTCGTCGAGCACCAGCGCCTGCAGGTACGCGTTCACCGCGTCATTATAACGTCCCATCATCGTGAAAACACCAGCCAAATCCACATGCGCCCCCGTCATCTTCGAATCCAGCTCCGCCGCACGCTTCAAATGAACGCACGCCAGATCCAGCTCCCCCCGAAGACGGTAGTTCGTACCCAACCGAAACTCACGCATCGCGTCCGGATTCTCGCTGACCGGGGCGGAAGGTTCCGCAACAGGCGGCTCAACTTCCTTCGTCACCGGCCGTGTCGTCGGCATGGGCGAAGGCGCCGCCGAATGAGTCGCCACCGGCGACGCGATCACTTCCGACACGTCCACTCCATAGTTTCCCGCACGATCCACCGCCACAACCTTCACTCGCGCCGGAAAAAATCCTCCCTCAACGGGGATCACTCCCACGCTGTGGTTGGCGAACCTGCCAAGCAGCTTGCTCCCTGAATCACTCAAAAGATAGATCTCGATGGGACGATCAGAAAAATTCTTGTCATACGCCCGCCACCGCACCGTCAGATTTCCATCCTGGTACTTCGTCCCCGCGATCTGAATGACCGGCTGACTCGAATCCACCAGACACTTGAATCCGGCCGACGACGAACCACCGTCGTTTCCCGGCCCCGGTTCACCCAGTGGAAGAATCGCGAATTCGTGCATCCCGTCGGCGGACGTGGCGAACTCGATCGCATCGCTCACCTTGTACTTCCCCCCGCGCTGCCACCGTCCGCCATCCACCCGATACCAAAGCATCACCTGCTCGCAGCTATCCTTCATCTCCGGCGGTAACTCGAATTTGATCCGAAGAATCGGCGAGTTGATCGTTAGCATCTCGTCATCGGTACTACACAAACCCCTCGATCCCCACAAAAAAAACGCACAGATTACCACCCTGCCGATACAATCCCGCTTATTGATCGTTCTCATCATAGTGTCATCCTGGTTATGTCTACGCCTAATTTATTATCGGACTTCACCCCGCCAAAACATTAGCTGAAGGATAGCCCTGATGAGACTTGGAATCACCCCCATATGATCCGGACACAAGTACATCCCCAGGCCAGCGAATTACAGGTTCTCTGCTATTATGTCAGATCCCTGACGATACCAGACCCCTCGTAATCGCCAACCTGACCAGGCTGGCTGTCCCGTCAACGTTCAGCTTATGCATCAACCGGTACCGGTGGTTCTCCACCGTTCGAACCGAACAAGACAGCGAATAGGCGATCTCCTTATTGCACTTCCCGTCGAGGAGCATCTGCAAGA
>CAZLZE010000093.1:17829-19743 GCA_964563935.1 uncultured Phycisphaerae bacterium
GTTCCGTGCTCGTCAAAGATCGCCCCCCGAGTGCATCGACCAAGGCAACTTGCTCCAGCGCTTTTCTTACCACCGGAACGAACGTCTCTTCCTTCAGCGGCTTCTGAATAAAATCAAACGCGCCCGCCTTCACAGCCTTTACCGCCATCGGAATTTCGCCGGATTCTGTAATCAGCACCACAGGCATCAGCGGGCACCTCTGCTTCACGGCCACCAGCAGGTCCATCCCGCCCATGTCCGGCATATCGACGTCGCAAATCAAAAGGTCACACGGCTGCCGGATGATGGCCTCCAGACATTCCTGCGCCCCGGAAAAACACGTTACCTGATACGACAGATCCCGGAGAGTCTGACCCATATTTTGGCACACCTGGGGGTCGTCATCGACGAAGAAAATTCGCTTCAATCCCGAAGACGCCCGATCCGCGCTGACCATCCGAAACGGTACGAACGACAATTCTCCTCGACCTTCACCTGGCCGTGCCGCCAACCATGCAGGTGCGCCAGCACCCTTCGACGAGGTACCCATAGCTTCCACTCCCGACTGTGCTTCTTATACTCAGGGACACCGAAGGAAGAGCCCTACCCTTCAATGACCCGACCCGTATGAGTATAGTATCGCCAAACGAAACAACTTTTCTTAAATAGAGAATCTCCCCGGAATCGCACGAGGAATCAGCCAGAGTCTCCCTGCGAGGATGCCAATTCGCCAAAATTACTTACGATCACTCTTGCTTTTGGATGTGGACCCGCTATCCGAACTCGTCGACGACTTGCTATCCGATTTCGACTCCGAAGACGTCGAGCTGCTGCTCGTCGATGACGATGAACTGGAATCCGACTTGGCCGCCGACTTGTAACCACTGTCGCGGTAATCCGTGCAATAGAAACCCGATCCCTTGAAAATCAGGCCGCTGCCCGATCCGATCAAACGGCGAACCTTCCGCTTATTGCACACCGGACATGTCTTGACCGGATCGGCCTTGATCGACTGGAACAACTCAAACTTGTGCCCGCAATCCTGACATTCATAGTCATACGTCGGCATGGTACTTCTCCTTTTTCACCTAACCCAACTTCTCGCCGTCGTCCTGATACTTCGATTCCGCCTGTTCCTCAGACGCCGCCGCTTTCTTCTCGCTCTTGGCAATCGCCACGCGAACCGGGCGGATCGTTCGGCCGTCCTGCGCGTAACCACGCGATAGCACCTGGATCACCGTGTTCTCCGGAACGTCACTGCCCGCCGCAAGCTCCATGATCGCCTCATGGTACAGCGGGTCGAACGCCTTGCCTTCCGCGTCGATCGGCTCGATATTCAACTGCTTGAGCAGACCAAACACGTGCTGCAGAACCAGATTCACCCCGTGGTACAACGGGTCATCCGATTTGTACCCGTGCTCGCTTGCTGCCTTCAATGCCCGGTCCAGGTCGTCGATCACCGGAAACACAAACCGCTCAATCGCCAGCAGTTCCGTCCGCTGTATCGCCTCCTGACGGTCCTTGATGGCACGCTTCTGCGTATTCTGAAGGTCCGCCAACGCACGCTGCAAGCGGGCGAAAAGCTGGTCCTTCTCATCCTGCAACTCCTTGATCCGCGCGCTCAACGCTTCCGGATCTTCCCGCACTTCCACCTTCTCCGCGCCTTCGTTTGGGGCGGACATTTCTTCTTGTCGCTTTTCCTCGTTCATATCCATCACTGTTTACCCCCTGCCTTGTTTCCCTGATTACTGAAGTACTGCTTGATCTTATCCCAGAATCCGCACGTGTTTGGCATCACGTCCTTGCTGCGATGCTCCGTCTTCGCGAACTGCCGCAACAGCTCTTCCTGTTCGCTCGACAATTTCTTCGGAATCTCCACAATCAACCGAACGATCATATCACCCGCCCGCTTCGTTCGAAGATCGGGAAGCCCAA
>CAZLZE010000094.1:0-19444 GCA_964563935.1 uncultured Phycisphaerae bacterium
CAAGCCCAGGTCCTCCAGCAAACCGTCGACCAACTCGCCGCCCTCGTCGGAACCAGCCGAATGCAGATGCGAACAGCAAATACGACATCAAATCACAAGAAGGCCTCACACAGCCCATCCACACATGCACACACACACGCAAGTCCTGAAGACCATGTACCCAGTTCGAAAGCTGAATCCAAGACCCAGATTAAGGACTTCTAGCCCCCATTCTTTGTGAGGCGATGTACAAGCTCGGCCGGACCCGCTCCCCGCTGGTCCGGCCGAGTCATTCTAGCGGGATAGACAAACATGAGAGTAGTCTATTGACCAATCCAACGGACAGCCGCCGTTCACCCCCCAATATCCATTAGTCGGCGTTCCTGGTGCAGATCATGAGGCAGGACTGCCGAGAATCCTCGCAACCGAACGGCGAAGGCAAAAGGTTCGGAAGGCACGCGATAGGCCTCAAAGGTGGCGGGCCCGCAGCTTCCCGTTCCCACTCCACATTGCCGGTAATCCAGCGTTACCGTAATGTCCTTCTGAGGAACCAATTCATGCTGATGCCGGGCACGTTCCAAGTCGCGGATCGTATGGAAACTGGCTCCGAAATGCACCACTGGATATCCTCCGGCAAACAGGCCAAGTCCTTGCGAATTCGTGAGCGTCGCCCACCGCGTGTCCTGTCGGTTTCCATTCTCCTGGGGATATACGTACGGCGTAAACATATCCCGCACATTTCGCTCGTAGACTCCGATCGCGCTGGCCTCGCAGGAATCGGCATAGGATTCGCCCGGACCCCGACCATACCACGTTGCCCGATCGAATTCCCCCGGAATCGTCATCTCCAGACCGATTCGCGGCAGATGGGGCATCTGTCCCTTCGGCTGGCCTGACACCATCAGGACCATATCGCCACTGCCGAAGATATGGTACAGGTACTCACAGACAAAACCATGCTGCTCCACCGGAGGCGCCACATACGATCGAACCTGAATTACCACTCGGGTTCGATCCTGCTCCAGGACCCGGCACTCATCGATACGATGCATCATCAAGTCGAACCGGGCGTTCTTCCATACCGTACAGAACCCATTCGCGTCAAAGTGGCGATCGTTGTCGATGGGTGCCCGCCAGAAGTTCAGCCTCGGACCTCGGCTCAAGAGCCTGCGCCCCTGGAACGACCAGTTCGTGAGCACACCAGTGGCCCGGTCCATGACCAACTCAAAATCCTTGCCGGACACGCAAATGGCCGTCCGATCCTCCTTCACATTGAGCTCCGGCAGAGCGCTAATATCGACTCGTCGAAGTTCCGGCACCGCAAATGGAATTTTCAGCTGCGAGGCGGCCACAACATGACCTGCCTTCGCCCACAGCGTATCGTTTTCAAGTGCAAAAGTCAGATTCATAAAATACTCGCCGCCGGCCAAAAGTGACGCAGGACGACGGAAAGGTATGGTGACAATTCCACTGCTCCGAGCCGCAATATCGAGCGACGGCAGCGTTCCTGATTCAATCACACAGCCGTTCTCTGTCACATTCCACGACACCGTCAGATGCGACAGAGAGCAGAAGTCATAGTGATTCGTCACTCGCACTTTTCCGTTCGCCAAATCCTCCGCAGCCACTTTTACGGGCTCGATCACCTTTTTGTATTCGATAAGTCCGGGCGTCGGCGTCCGATCCGCGAACACCAATCCGTCGCAGACAAAATTCCCATCGTTGGGCACATCTCCGAAATCCCCACCATAGGCAAACCACTCTCGCCCGTCCGCCGTGCGCTGACGAAGCCCGTGATCCGCCCATTCCCACACGAATCCGCCCTGCACGTTCGGATTCTCATTGAACACCTTCCAATATTCCTGCAAGCCGCCCGGACCATTCCCCATCGCGTGTACATACTCGCATAGGAGCATCGGCTTCTGGAGATCATACTGCTTGACCAGTCTGACGCATTCCTCCGGTGCCGGGTACATCCGGGAGATGACGTCCACAACCTTGTGCTCCTGGTCCTGTTCATAGTGAATCAGCCGCGTCGCATCTCGTGACCGCGTCCAAGCCGCCATCGCCTCATGATTGCATCCGTAACCCGACTCATTTCCCAGCGACCACAAGAGGATACTCGCATGATTCTTGTAAGCCTCCACCATTCGTTTCATGCGGTCGACAAACGCGTCTTCCCAGTCCGGCCACATCGATACATTATCTTGATAGCCGAACCCGTGCGACTCCAGATCAGCCTCACAGATAACATACAAACCATACTCATCGCACAACTCATAGAAGCGAGGATCGTTCGGGTAGTGCGACGTCCGCACCGCGTTGATATTGTGCTGCTTCATCAACAGAACGTCCTTGAGCATATCTTCGTACCGAAATGCGCGGCCGGTGTCCGGATGGCAATCATGCCGGTTGACGCCCCGGAACATGATCGGCCGGCCATTGACGCAGATCTGACCGTTCTTGATCTCGATCTTGCGGAACCCCACTCTGACCCGATGCACGGCCGTGCTGCGACCCTGGCTGTCTTTCACCGTCAATAGCAGCACGTACAGATTCGGAGTCTCCGCCGTCCACAATCGCGGCTGAGAAATGCTCATGTTGAGTAATAGACGATGTTCGCCGTTCGCCGACACGTTGAATGCGGAACTCGCCGTACCAACAACGTTGTTCGATCCTGAGGAATCCAAAAGCTCGCATTCCAGCGTGCCCAGCCCCGCCGTTTGTGAGGCATTCTTCATCAGGACCTCCAGCGAGAGCTGGCTGTCTTTGTACTGCGAATCGAGGTCAGTCTTCACGAACACATCAAAGACATCAACGTCAGGAGCCGCCGTAATGTACACATCCCGAAAGATCCCGCTCAGCCACCACATGTCCTGATCTTCCAGGTAACTCCCATCCGACCACTGCATCACCTCCACGGCCAGCAGATTCTTGCCCACTCGCACAAAATCGCTGATGTCGAACTCCGCGGGCAATCGGCTGCCCTTGCTGAACCCCACCTTCCGACCATTGACCCATACGTAAAACGCCGAATCCACACCGCGAAAATTAATCAGAATCCGCCGCTCCTGCCAACTGCCTGGAATGTCAAACTCCCGGCGGTAGCATCCGGTCGGGTTCTCGCTCGGCACACGCGGCGGGTCCACTGGGAACGGATAAATGACGTTCGTGTAGTGCGGCCGACCGTACCCGTGCATCTGCCAGCAACTCGGGACGTCCAGATTGTCCCAGCCGCTCGCGTCATATTCTTCACGCTCGAACCCCTCATCCACTCGCAACGGGCAATCGAAATACCGAAACTTCCAAGTCCCGTTCAGAAGCGAAAAATACTCGCTCGATGTTCGCTTTCCCCCAACGGCCAGTTCACGCGTCTCAAATCCAAACAACTCCGCACGCGGAGCAACCCGACCTATTCCCGTAATCTTGTGATTCATCCAATCGGACATATCAACTCCTCATGTTTCTCATCAATGTGAACGCGAAATCATACCAAAAACTGTTGGCGGAAGGAATGAAATCCCCTTCAGAACCTGGAGCCGGACAATAAGTTATGGCCTCAACATAATGGATTCTATTTTTCCGGTACCTCGTATGGATGGCATCGCGTGTCAACGTAGCAGAACCCGGTAGCCTTTCGAGCTTCCTGCTCTTCGATCCAGCGGTCGAGCCCGATTTCCTTCATGCGTTTGGCATCGGCGGGCATCATGATATAGCCCTTGGCCAAGCTTTCGATCCTGCGGCAGGGATATTCGTCACAAAATGGGCAGACATCGACGCCTTTGGCTTGTGCGCACTTCCGGATACTGCAGAACGGTGAACCGCACTTGCCCCCACGGCACCCGCCGTTAAATTCCGACTCCACAAGAAGCTTCAGAAAATCCCAGAAGGCCTCAAATCCCGGGAGTCCCTTGCCCCAATGTTCGTAGCCTTCCTTTCGCATCGACTCGCGAAGTGTCTCCGCCTGTTTGGGAATGCGATTATGATGCGAGCACAATCCGCAGTAAAGGCCGCAGTACGTGACGTGCCTCAGATCCGGCATTGAGTTTCTCCTTCAATGGTGATAACCGTCAGTCAGCCCGCATAAGTAATATGAAAGAGTATATCTTCTCATTTACAGGGCGGCAAGGCTACAGATGGCGGCTTCATAGTCCATACTGGCAAGAGACGAGAGTTGACCCGTGTTATATTCATCCACAATCCGCATTGACCGAGAACTGCCGTTAGATATAATTAACCTATGCAACTATTGCACAATGGAAGTAAATGTCGGTACACCACAGAACACTGCGTCAAGGAAGTGTTGACGGCCGTACCAACGATCATGGAGTTTGTACGGCACCAGATGAGGGGACATCGCCAGGCGGAACTAACCGTTCCCCAGTTTCGATCGCTTATCTTCCTGAGCCACAGCGAGGATACTTCCTTATCGGCTGTCGCGGATCACGTTGGTCTTTCTCTGCCCGCCGCGTCACGAATGGTGGACATTCTTGTGAAACGCGGGCTCATGGACCGCCAGACCACCTCTGCGGACCGTCGCCGCGTGTCGCTCTCGCTGACGCAACGCGGAAAGGCGATCTTCCGGTCGGCCCTGGATGCCACCGAAGTGGCCCTTGCACAGCACCTTGGAAAGTTACCTCCTCGCCAGCTTGCCCAGGTCGGCCAGGCAATGAAGATTCTGGCCCGGGTCTTCGACCCGGAGAACTGTCCGCTGAATTCGGTGAAATAATTCCCTGCGGGGAACGTTTGTTTTTGATATTGCTTGTTTTGGAGTGTTGCGATGAAGAAGTTCTTTGTCGTCGCGGTCGTGATCCTTGTGACGGCAGGCGGCGGAATGATGTACTTTCGCAGTCTCGCGAAACCCGCCACCGTGTTTCGGACCGCGCCAGTCAAACGTGGCGACCTGCTCGTGACCATCAGCGCAACCGGTACGGTGGAGCCGGAAGAAGTGGTCGACGTCGGGTCGCAGATCGCCGGTAGAATTGAAGCCTTCGGACAGGACCCCAACGACCCTGGCAAACCGATCGATTACGGGACCGAAGTCACACAGGGAACGATACTGGCGCATATCGATAGTTCCATGTACGCAGCCGATGTGGAGCAAAACGCCGCTCAGGTCGACCAAGCCAAGGCCAACGTAAATCGGGCCCTGGCGGACATCGAACAGATGAAGGCGAAACTGCGCCAAGCGGAAAACAACTGGAAACGAGCCCAGGAACTCGGACCCTCGCGAGCACTGTCCGCTACCGACTACGATTCCTACAAGGCCGCCTATGAGACCGCCAAAGCCACCGTCACCGTCGGCCAGGCCACGCTGGTACAGGCCCAGAAGAGCGTGGTGCAGGCGGAAGCATCTCTCAAGCGTGCCCGAACGAATCTGGGGTACTGCACCATCAAGTCGCCTGTCAAAGGCGTTATCATCGACCGGCGGGTCAATATCGGTCAGACCGTGGTTGCAAGCCTCAATGCTCCGAGCCTGTTCCTGATCGCCAAGGATTTGAAGCGAATGGAGGTCTGGGCGTCCGTCAACGAGGCCGATATCGGTAACATTCAGCCGGGGCAGGCGGTGGATTTCACCGTCGATGCATTTCCCGGCCGAACGTTCCGAGGCACCGTGGGCAAGGTCCGCCTGAACGCCAGTATGACACAGAACGTCGTCACTTACACCGTTGAAATTCAGACCGATAATTCCGACGGGAAGCTCCTGCCGTACCTGACGGCAAACGTGCGTTTCGAAGTGGCCAAACGCCAGAACGTGCTGATGGTTCCCAACGCCGCTTTGCGTTGGATGCCCTCGCTCGAACAGATATCACCCGCTGCACGATCGGAAAGCGTCACCCGCGGACCGCGAAAGTCAGTCGCATCCGCGAAGGGAATTCCGCTGGGGCAACCGGAAGAACGAAAGGACCAGACCCAGACCGGAACCATCTGGATCAAGGATGGAGCATTCGCCAGCCCGGTCAAGGTCAATCTCGGCCTGACCGACGGCTCGATGACCGAGATCTGCGGCGACGCACTGAAGGAAGGAACGGAGGTCATCGTGGGCGAGGTCGATCGGACGGTGGAAGATGACACGGTCAACCCGTTTACCCCCAAATTCCCCGGCGGCAGGCGACACTGATAGCAGGACAACGTGCAAGCTATGGAACTGATAAAGCTGCAGGATATATATAAAACGTATCATCTCGGCGAGATGGACGTTCCCGTCCTCAAGGGTGTCTCCCTGAGCATCAACCAGGGAGAAATGGTCGCTCTCATGGGCGCATCAGGGTCTGGAAAGACAACCCTGATGAATATCCTCGGATGCCTCGACCACCCCACCTCCGGCCAGTACTGGCTGGATGGCCAGGAAATCTCCGGGTTGTCGGCCGACGGGCGAGCGTCCGTGCGCAACAGCAAGATTGGATTTGTGTTCCAGAACTTCAACCTTCTCGCCCGCACAAGTGCCCTGGAAAACGTCATGATGCCCCTTTCGTACGCCCCACAAGCCGTATCCGACCATGAAGCACACGAGCGATGTACCGCATTGCTCCACCGCGTCGGCTTGGCCGACCGTATTTATCACGAACCCTCGCAACTGTCCGGCGGACAACAACAGCGCGTCGCCATCGCCCGGGCTTTGGTCAACCGACCGGCTATCCTCTTCGCCGATGAGCCAACCGGCAACCTCGACTCGAAGACAAGCAAAGACATCCTCCACATGTTCCAGCAACTCAATGAGGAAGGCCTGACCATTATCCTCGTCACCCACGATCCCGACGTGTCAAGCCATGCCCGACGAGTCATCCACATCCGCGACGGCATGATTGAGAACGGAGCGTTCACCACAGGCGACCAACCAGAGTCCACCCCGCCGATGAAACATTCACAACGTTCCGCGGAGGCGTCGCCATGAGTTGGCTGAAAACAAAGTTCCATTCACGTACCCTGCGAACGGCATTTCACGCCCTTCGCCGCAACATCATGCGATCATTCCTGACCACGCTCGGTATCGTCATCGGCATCGCCGCGGTCATCGTCATGATGGAGATCGGAAACGGGTCCTCCAAAGCCATTCAGCGTTCCATCGCCAGCATGGGCGCCGACAACATGATCATTCTTCCCGGTGCAGCCGCCAGCGGCGGTGTCTCCTTCGGCGGTGGAAGCGCAATGACGCTCACGCCCGAAGACGCCGACGCCATCCTTCAGGAATGCCCAGCCGTACGGGCCGTTGCCCCCATCGTACGCGCCAGGGGACAAGTCGTCTTCGGAAATCTCAACTGGATTCCCGCCAATATGCAGGGCACCACACCCGCCTTCCTGGAGGCCCGGGAATGGGAATTGGCGGAAGGCGAACCCTTCACCGATCAGGACGTGCGGAACGCCGGCAAAGTCTGCATCGTCGGCCAGACACTCGTCCGCGAACTCTTTCAGGGAGTTTCGCCCATCGGCCAGGAAATTCGAGTCCTCAACGTGTCCTTCAAGGTCGTCGGAGTCCTGAATACCAAAGGCGCAAATATGATGGGCATGGATCAGGATGACATCCTCCTCGCTCCCTGGACGACCATCAAACGCCGAGTCTACGGATCATCGGATAACTCGCAGTCGGGATCGGCATCCTCGTCCCAGCAGAAGGTCAACACCCTCAGCAATCTCTATCCCGGCCAGCCCAGCTTGTATCCCCAACAATCCGAAATTCAAGCCGCCGATACCCCCCTGCCCGTGCGGTTCACCAATGTCGACCATATTCTTGTCGCCGCTCAGTCGCCCGCCAAAATCCCGCTGGCGGTCCAGCAGATTACCAATCTGCTCCATGAACGACATCGGATCCGCCCCGGCCAGCCCGATGACTTCAACATTCGAAACATGGCCGAAATGACCAAGACCCTTAGCTCCACCACAAACATGATGACCCGGCTGCTGTTGTTCGTCGCCTGCGTCTCCCTCATCGTCGGAGGCGTGGGGATTATGAATATCATGCTCGTGTCCGTAACCGAACGCACGCGTGAGATCGGTCTCCGCATGGCCGTCGGCGCAAAGGCACGCGACATCCTGAGGCAGTTCCTCGTTGAGGCCGTCGTCCTGTGCCTCCTCGGCGGAACACTCGGGATCCTCATCGGCCGGGGCTTCTCGACACTCGTCCGAATCTTCGTGCGATGGCCCATCGAACTCTCTGTCGGCGCCATTGTCGCCGCCGTCGTGGTCGCCCTGACCGTCGGCATCGTCTTTGGATATTACCCGGCATGGAAAGCGTCAAGACTCGACCCCATTGAGGCCTTGAGATATGAATGATACACACCCTGCAATCCGCGCCACAAGGTGGGAGGCTAGTTATGAATAGACGTTTCTTCACCATCTGCCTGATCTGCGCGATAGCCTTGGCTGGATGCGCCGTAGGCCCCAATTACCGCACACCTCAAACGCCCACCCCTGCCACCTGGAGCGGAACCAAATCCCAAGCCCCCACAACACGGGCATCGGTACCTACGACGCGGCCCGCACACGTCGACGCATGGTGGAAGTCTCTGAAGGACCCCACGCTCGATTCTCTGCTCGCAAGAGCAGCCGAGGCAAACCTTGATCTTCGCGTCGCGACCGCCAGAGTCCGCCAAGCCCGGGCCCAACGCGGTGTCGTCGCAGCAGACCTCTGGCCACAAGTCAATGCTTCCGCATCCTATGCCTACCGCGGCGGCAGCCTAAATACAGGCCCAAAAACTCAAAACAGACAAAGCCTGGGCAAGCAACTGCGAAACACCGTCATCAACTCGACGATCCAAGGGCTGACCTCGCCAACGGCCACGCCCCTGACCGGTACGACCATCGCAAACGCTGCCGGTCAAGCACTGACCAAGTCCGTCAATAACAGCCTGCAATCGGGAACCACCGTCTCACGCGATCAAAATCTCTTCCAAGCCGGATTCGATGCCGCATGGGAGCTCGATGTCTTTGGCGGTACGCGCCGAGCCGTTGAAGCCGCCGATGCCGACACCCAAGCCGCCGTCGAAAATCGACGCAACGTCCTCGTGTCTGTCCTCTCCGAAGTCGCTCTGAACTACGTCAATCTCCGAGGATTCCAGCGCCGTCTCGAAATCGCCCGCCAGAATATCCAGGTCCAGCAGGATACCGTCGATCTGACCCAGACCCGCTACAAGGCCGGTTTTACCAGCGCACTCGACGTCGCCCAGGCCCAGGCGCAACTGGCCGCCACGGAATCCCAGATCCCCGTCTTTGAAACCTCTATCCGTCAGGCCATCTACCAGCTCAGCGTTCTCCTCGGCCAGCCGCCGGCGTATCTCCTCGCTGAACTGGAGAAAAATGCACCCATTCCCACGATCCCCATCGAGGTACCTGTCGGCCTGCCCTCCGACTTGCTCAGACGACGACCCGACATCCGCTCGGCCGAACGCCAACTGGCCGCCGCCACCGCGAACATCGGTGTCGCCACTGCCGATCTCTTCCCCCGTTTCGCCCTCACCGGCTCCATCGGTCCGCAGACCCGAGATTTCCGCCACATCCTCGACAGCAAGAGCATGGCTTGGTCCGTCGGTCCGGCTGTCACCTGGCCCGTCTTCGATGCCTGGCGAATCCGATCCAATATCGAAGTGCAAAACGCCCTGCAGGAACAAGCCCTCGCCGGATATGAGCAAACAGTGCTGATTGCATTTCAGGATGTCGAAAATGCCTTGGTCGCGTTCACAAATGAACAGGCCCGTTACCGATCTCTCACCGAAGCTGTTGCCGCCAGTCAGAAATCCGCCGACCTGAGCGAGGAACTCTATTCACGCGGGCTAACCGCCTTCCTCAACGTCCTGGAATCCCAACGCGCGCTCTACGCCTCGCAAGACCAGCTCATCCAAAGCCAGACGGCAGTCGTGACCGATCTCATCTCCCTCTACAAAGCTCTCGGCGGCGGCTGGGAACCCTGCGACCTCCAGACGATGTCTGATCACTGAAACCCAATTACACTGGCGATCATAACAGGGACACCAAAGGTCCAAGTACCGTCTCCGCCACCACACGATTCCCCGCTTCCGTCAAATGGACTCCGCACGACAGAATAAACTTTTCCCGGCCTTCCTTGCGACACGCCTCACGAAGCGCCGCGTCAATATCCGCCAGAGGCAGCTTCTCCCGCTCGGCAAACCGCCGGGTAATCCGTCGATAGCACTCAATGCACTCGTCCACCCCGCCCCATTGCGCATAATACTCGTGCTTTCCCCAGATATGCAGATCATTGATAACCGGCGGAAACATCACCAGCATCGCCTTCGCCGAAATCCCCCGCGCCTTCCCCAACATGACCTGAAGATTCTTCTCATATTCCTCCAGCGGAACATGACGGGCTTCCTCCATAGTCGCGTCATTTCCCCCAAATTCAATCAAGACGACGTCGGGCTGATGACGAAGAACATCCTGCTCCATTCGGACCAATCCCTCCCGCGACGTATTGCCGCCCACGCCGGCATTGATCATCTTCCACTCTGTTTGCCCAAATCGCTCCTTCAGCATCCCAGCCAACAAGTTCAGCCAGTTCTTCTCCTCCGGAACTTCTCGCGCCTGCGTAATTGAATCGCCAAACCCGACAATCGTCATTCGCTTCTTCATCATGGTCGTTCCTTTCTCCATATAACGACCATATCTACCCGAACAACGACCGCAATGAAAGGATATTTGCAGCCCTGCTGCCAACTTCCGATGTGCACCTAAGTGGGATGCTCAACCTACGTCAGACATCCCCTGATCGCCTCCATAACGCGATCGATCTCCGGCCGATACGCGTTCTCCAGAACCGGGGCAAATGGCACGGGAATATCCGGTGAAGCCACTCGGCCCACAGGCGATTTGAGCTTGTCAAAAAACCGCTCAACCACTCCCGCCGACAATTCAGCCGCAACGCCCCCCGTCTTCGGACCTTCCTCCACAATCACCACGCGTCCCGTCTTATCGATCGATCGGCCGACCAACTCCCAATCAACCGGCGACAGACTTCGAAGATCGATCACCTCCGCCTCGATACCTTCCTCCGCTAACCGTTCCGCCGCGCCCAGCGATTTATACACCATGAGAAGCCACGAAAGTACCGTCACGTCCTTCCCCTCGCGCCGTACCGATGCCTTCCCGATCGGAACCGTATAATCCTCCTCCGGTATCTCGCTGCTCGCGTCAAAGCTCCCTGATTCCGACCTCGCCCCCTTGGAACCGTACAACAGTTTGTGCTCAAAAATCATCACGGGATTTCCATCCCGCACTGCCGCCTTCAACAGCCCTTTCGCGTCGTATGCCGTCGAAGGCGCCACAATCTTCACCCCCGGTACGCCCAACAGAAATCGCTCCATATTGTGCGCGTGTTGCGACCCGCGGCCCGTCGCCCCCACCGGAGCCCGCATCACCAGTGGCACCGACACCTTCCCGCCCGACATGTACCGCAGCTTGGCTGCGTTGTTGACGATCTGATCCATCGCACACAGCAGAAAATCGCCATACTGCACATCGCAGATTGGACGCATCCCCATCATCGCCGCCCCCACCGAGGCCCCGAAAAATCCCAGCTCCGCGATCGGCGTGTTGAGCATCCGGTCCGGAAACTTCTTCTCCAGTCCCAGTGTCACCGTAAACGCCCCGCCCCATCCGCCGGGAATGGCAATGTCCTCGCCAATACAAAATACCCGCTCGTCGCGAGCCATTTCTTCCGCAATTCCCTCCCGGAGCGCCTCCGCAATCGATAACCGTTTCATGATGCCGCTCCTTCCGCAAAAACATCCGTCGTCAATTCCCGAACATCCACGTCCGGCTGGCGACGGGCATACTCCACCGCCGCCTCAACCTGCTGCTCCACGTTCCGCTCGACCTCCTCCAATAATCCCAGACTGATATCCGCCCTCCCCTGCAAAACAGCCTTAAATCGCGTCAGCGGCTCATTCGCCTTCCACCATTCCCGCTCCTCCTTCGGCTGGTACGCGCACGGGTCGCGGCGTGAATGTCCCGTGATACGATACGTCTCAAGTTCCAGCAGCACGGGACCCTCGCCCCGCCGACATTCCTCCGCTGCACGCTTCGCCGCCTCGTGTACCGCCAACACGTCGTTTCCGTCCACCGTCTCACCGCGAATTCCGTACGCCGAAGCCCGATCCGCCACGTGCTTCACATTCATTACCTTCGACACATGTGTCGACGCCCCGTACAGATTATTCTCGCACACGAAAATCACCGGCAGTTTCCAAATGGCCGCCAGATTCACCCCTTCGTGAAACGCCCCCTCGCTCGTCGCTCCGTCCCCGAAAAAACACGCCACCACGCGTGATTCCTTTCGCATCTTGATCGCCAGCCCGATCCCCGTCGCCAACGGTATTCCGCCACCAACGATCGCGATCGCGGGCGCCATCCCCTTGTCCAGGTTCCCGATGTGCATCGACCCGCCCTTACCTCGACAGCAACCTGTGGCCTTGGCGAAAAGCTCCGCCATCATCTCCTCCGGAGTCAGTCCCTTCGCCAACGCATGGCCGTGCGGACGATGAGTCGATGTGATCAGATCATCCTCCCGAAGCGCCGAGCACACGCCCGTCGCCGTTGCCTCCTGACCCTGGCACTGGTGAATCGTACCCGGCATCGATCCTTCCAAAAACAGCAGTTTCACCCGCTCCTCAAACTGCCGGATGAGCTGCATCCGCTCGTACAAACCCAGAAGAAAATCCCGTGAATAGTCCGCGATGTTCGGCATTGCTTTCACTCCAGAATGGCAATCGTCTGCCCGACCTGAACTTTGTCCTCCGGCCCGGCGAGCACCGACGCCAGCCGTCCCGACGCGACCGACTCCACCTCCATCGTCGCCTTGTCCGTCTCCACCTCAAACAACATCTGTCCGCGCTTCACGTCCTGCCCAATCTCCACCAGCCATTTCTTCAACGTGACCTCTTCCGTGTTCGTGCCAAGATCCGGCATCTTGATTTCTATACTCATCCGTCATTCCCTTCTTCTCTTCCATTTTGCATTTTTCATTGATCCGACATTTTGGCAGAATGGGTTTCTTAATCCACCATCTTCTCCCGAACAATCTCCAACGTATTCGCCCGCAAAAACTCATCCGCCTCCTGACGCGTAAACACGCTGTCCGTACATCCGACCGAGCGAACAGCCGAGCACCCCAGCGCGCTGGCGTACGCCAGCGTCCTCGTCATGGGCCACCCCTCAACAATACCCGTAACAACTCCCGCCGCGAACGCGTCACCGGATCCCGATGGGTCCACCACCTGCGTGCGGAAAACACCTGCCCTGTACAGATCATCGCCTTGCACCCCAACCGCCCCCTGCGATCCCTGCGTGATGATCACAGTCTGTACCCCGCACTTTCGAAACGCTCGAAGCTGATCCATCACATCGCTCTTGCCCGTCAGCCGTTCTGCCTCCTGATCGTTCGGCAGAAAATAATCAACATACGGCAGGACCCGATCCAGCCCCCCGAACCCTTTCTGCTGCTGCGGAACGACCACATCCACCACCGTCGTCACCCGCCTCGCCCGGCAGAACTTCAGCAACTCGCCCAGTTCCTTCATGTTGATTCCCGGCAGAGCGAATAATCCGCCCAAGTAGAGCACATCCAACCCCTCCACCCACTCCTGGTTGATGTGCGACACGCAGTAGTCCCGATTCGCCCCGAATACGTGGATGAATCGCCGATCCTCGCCCTTCACCAGCAAAATTACCGTCTGCGACGTCGCCAGGCTCGCCGAGCGAACCACCGCACGACACCCAATCTCATGCCCCTGTAAAATCGACAGCATCTGGTCCGCGTTCGCGTCCCGTCCGACACAGCCCGACAATTCCACTCCAACCCCCTGTTTCGCCAGACCGATCGCCACGTTCGCCGCGCATCCGCCGACCGTAAACTCAACTCCATCCAACGCCAACAGCTCCCCCTCCTTCGGCAGCCGCTCCATCGGACCGCAAAATGTGTCCGCCACCACGATTCCCGCGCATCCCACCTTGGACATGTCTCACGCCTTTCCCATACAACCAAGAATCGCCATCTTCTCCGCCACCAGATCGCGAATCGCCTTGCGACCCGCCACCATCACATCCTGCTCCCCACCCCAACCCAGTAACCGGTGCGGGTCCATCTGATCGACATGCAGCGCCTCATGAACAGCCTTCATATATCCACGTTTCAAATTCGTCCCGAAATTCACCTTCGTGATCCCCAGACGCACTGCCTCTTTCAGCGATTCATCCGCAATCCCCGTTCCCCCATGAAGCACCAGCGGTATCCTCACCCGCTCGCGAATCCGAGCCAGATGATCCAGGTTCAATCCCTGCCGACCGTGCCCCATCACATGAACATTTCCGATACTCACCGCCAACAGATCCACCTTCGTCGCACCAACGAACTTCTCCGCCGCTTCAGGGTCCGTATATTCCCCCTTCGCGTCCGGGTCCCCGTACGGCAGAACTCCAAGCTCCGCCTCCACCGCCACACCGTGCCCATGCGCCAGCGCCGTCAGCGAAGCCACCCACGCCTCATACTTCTTCAGATCCGGACACTTCTCGTTACTCGGCATGATGATGTTAAAGCCCGCCGTCACCGCCCTTCTCAACCAGTCGTCTTGCCCGCACTCGTTAAAAATGAACGCACACGGCACCCTCGCCGATTCCGCCGCCTCCCGCCCCAAGGCTGCGTACCAGTTCAATCGCTCCGGCAATGTTCGCTCGTCATGGCTCAGGAATTCCCCGTTGAATCCAATCACCACCGGGCTTCGCGTCTCCTCCGCCGCGTCGATCACGCCGTTGAGCGATTCAAAATTCCAGCTCTCGAAATATCCGACCGCATATTTCTCCCGATCTGCCTTCGCCAGAAGTGTTGATACGGATTCAAGGGGCATGAGACACTACCTCCGGATTAACGCCCTTCGTCGCGGCAATTTGAACCGTCTTTCCAAGCCCGCGCAACGTCGCCACATCCGCCTCGGGAGCCTGACCGTCCGTAATAACGGCATGGATTTTCGATATATCCAACACCTTGCACAAAGCCCGTTTTCCGAACTTCGTATGATCCACCAGCAGCGTCACAGCCGCACACTGCTCCGCCACAATCTGCTTGATCCGAAACGTCGCCACCGACGACTCATACGTCCCCTCCGCCGGCAAAAAACCTTTCGTCGAAAAGAAAGCGACATCTACAAAGAACCGCCGGGCCTCCTCCTCGCTCGTCGGACCCACAAAACAAAACGATCCCGGATCATACTGCCCGCCGATCCCAATAACCCGATTGTCCTCCGTTCGACCGACCTCCACGCATACCAGCGCCGAGTTCGTCACCACCGTTACCCCTCGCCGTTTTATCGCCAACAGCTTGGCCAACTCCAGGCATGTCGTACTTCCATCCAGAAAAATCGTCTGACCGGACGTTATCCCCTCCAACGCCGCCAAACCAATCGCCCGCTTCTCCTCCCGCTGAACCGTCAGCCGCGACTGAAGCGCCGACTCGTAAAAACTCGCCGGAGCCGCCGCCCGCTGAATACCCCCCAACGTCTTGATCGCCAGCCCCTCCTGAACCAGCTTCTCCACATCACGACGAACCGTCATATTCGATACAGAAAGCAACTCAGCCAGTTCGGCATACGAGCATGCGCCCTGCCGATCCAGCAAATCCAAAATCTGTCGCCGACGATCCTCTGATTCCATAAATCTCCTCACCTGATGATAAAATACCACAAATCATGTTATTTTTCAACACCATATGGTAAAAAAAAACAACCATTACCCCCGTAATCACCCAAACAACAGGAAATCTCTTCGTTTAGCCGTCGTCGGCACGACGACGTATCGTCTTTCCCCCTCAGATCCGCAGGGTGTATTTTCGCTTTCGAAAACACACCTTTCTTTTTCAGATATGCCAGCACGCAGCCAATCGACCAATTACGAAGGGCTCTGCAGATCGTTGGGCCGTTCCGGTTGAACCGACTCGCGAAAAGCCTGCGCGATCGCCATCTTGTCCCTCCGATTCTCAACGACATCCAGTACCAAGTCGAACAACTGGCCGTCATCCATCGTCAGCCGATACCCGTTGAGGTCCAGAAAGACCAGCGAGGCAGCCAGTCCCGTACGTTTGTTGCCATCGATAAAGGGATGGTTCTTGACCAAATGAAACAGGTACGCTGCCGCCATCTCAAAAAGATCCTGATGCGCCGGCTGACCTCCGAAACTGGCTTGGACGGCGGCCAAAGCAGACTCCAATAGAGGAATATCGCGAACACCCCCGCTACCGCCATATTGATGGATCTGGTCGGCGTGAATCAACAAGACGTCTTCCAAGGTCAGGTGGACAACATCCATGACCTATTCCGCCAGCCGCTTGAGAACCTTACCATGCCGTTGATTGACCTTGTCCAAAGCCCGGCGAATCCGGGCTTCCCGAACCGAATCCTTCTGCGGGATCACCACCAGGCAATTACCGTCGGTAAAAAGCTCCAGGTCCGTGCCCTCATCGATCTTCAGAAGGTCCAGAATCGGCCGATCAATCACCAAGGCCATGCTGTTACCATGCCGCGTCAGTTTCTTGCCCATACCCTTGCTCCTGATCTATTGGTAATACATTGTATCACCTCTTCAGCCAATCGTCAATCAGGCGTATGCTCTGGCTTCCTAATCTCTTAAAAGAGACGCGCCCGTAAGGAAGCGTGGCTTTTCCCAAGCGGTGAAAACCAGCTCTCAGATATGCCAACACGCCGCGAAGTGCCCCGGCCGGTGCTCGATGAGCGGCGGTTCCTGGCCTTTGCACTTCGGATCACCATTGCAGACCGGGCATCGCGGATGGAACCGGCAACCCGTGGGAAAGGCGAGCGGGTTCGGAACGGTCCCCGGAATTGTCTCAAGTCGCATATTGCATTTCCCCGCCCCAAGCCGGGGAATGGCGGCAAAAAGCCCTTGCGTGTAAGGGTGGAGCGGATGGGCGTAAAGCTCACTCACCTCGGCGTACTCGACGATCTTCCCCGCGTACATCACCGCCACCGCATGGGCAGCCTGCGCAACCACGCCCAGATCGTGCGTAATCAGTAGCACGCTCATCCCCGTCTGAGCCTGCAATTCCTTCAGCAGATCAAGAATTTGAGCCTGAATCGTCACGTCAAGCGCCGTCGTCGGTTCGTCCGCGATCAGCAGCGCAGGCCGGCACGCGATCGCCATCGCGATCATCGCCCGCTGACGCATCCCGCCCGACAAATGATGCGGATAATTCCCGAGCCGCTGTTCCGGAGCGGGGATACCCACCCGGCGAAGCAAATCCACCGCCAACGCCTGACTCTCTCGCCGCGACAGGTTCTGATGCAATCCAATCGTTTCCATAATCTGGTTGCCGATCGTAAAGACCGGGTTCAGTGCCGTCATCGGCTCCTGAAAAATCATCGCGATCCGATTACCGCGAATTCGCCGCATCTGACCTTCGCTCAGCTTGACCAAATCCTGCCCGTCAAACAGCACTTCACCGGAAACAATCTTCCCCAGCGGTTCCGGCACAAGCCGCAAAATCGACAGCGCCGTGATGCTCTTGCCGCACCCGCTCTCGCCGACCAACGCCAGCGTCTTGCCCGCCGGAACGGACAAATTCACACCATCCACCGCCCGACCGATCCCGTCGTCGGTAAAAAAGTAGGTCTTAAGGTCTTTGACATTCAACAGCGTCTGCATTTGCGTCTGCACCATACCCACCTGCATTCAAACCGGCGCCTCACGCCGGAAGTCTTCTCTTCAATCCAAAATCTAGAATCCCCTATCTTCCTC
Source organism: uncultured Phycisphaerae bacterium (assembly GCA_964563935.1). Taxonomy (GTDB): domain Bacteria; phylum Planctomycetota; class Phycisphaerae; order JAAYCJ01; family JAAYCJ01; genus JBAZZQ01. The sequence continues at coordinate 17,728 of CAZLZE010000094.1, forward strand.
GCAACTTCGGGTCCAGCGCGTCTCTCAGCGCATCACCCACAATATTCAATGCCAGCGAGACGATAAAAATCGCCACCGTCGCCGCGATCATCTGCCACCACACTCCCCTCCCCAATTCAAGCCGCGCGTCGTCGATCATCACGCCCCAACTCGGCTGCTCCTTGGCCCCCAGACCCAAAAAACTCAACGTCACCTCCGCCTGAATGAACGATACAAATCGCAGCGAAAAATCGATGATCACCAAATGAAACACATTCGGAACGATGTGGCGGAAAATCACGTAAAGATCCGATGCGCCAAACGCCTTGGCCGCCACCACATAATCCCGCTGCTTGTGCTTGATCACCTCGCCTCGGATCAGCCGGCATAGCCCCACCCAACTCGTTAACCCAATCGCCAGATACACCGCCGTAATGCCCGTCAGGGGAATCGGTTGCTGAATCCCGGGAACGTGAATCACCTTATCTCGCAATACAAAGGCAAACGCCAGAATCAGCAGAATATACGGAACACTCTCCAGCGTGCTGTAGATCCAGACGACAATGTCGTCGATCCACTTGCCGAAGTACCCCGCAATCGCGCCCAGCGGCAATCCGATCGCAATCGAAATCAGCGAAGCCAGAAACGCCACCGTCAGCGACGTCTTCGCCGAATAAATCGTCTTTCGCAGCACCGACTGACCGAAAATGTCCGTTCCGAACGGGTTCTGCCACGACGGCGGCGAGTACGGCTTGCCTACCGTCTCATCCCAGTTGCTCGCCACCAAACCGGACGCCACGCCCAACGCCAGAAGCACATAAATACCGAATACGATCAGGCAGGCCACCGCCAGCCGACTCTTGCGAAATCGAAACCAGACTTCCAACCAGAGAGAACGACTCGCCGACGACAACGCCGACGCATTTCCCGCCGTCAGTTCCGCACCTTGCGACATTGACTCTCCTCGTCAACCTTCACCAGCCCACTTGGAGCCCATCGAATACCACCGCGCCGGTAGAATGTATAATCATAGCATCTCAATTTCAGTTGGTGAACACTTTTCAGCATTTTGTAGGGTGGCCTTGCCCCACCATCTTCTTCTGCGAACCCGCCTTCGCTCGAACAAAAAAACAGGCGGACCCGAAAAATCTCCAGGCCCGCCTGAATATCGCGACTAAATGCATCTTCCCGCTAAAAAACCCGCCGACGCAGAATCGCCAACCCAGCCGGCAGTCCCACCAAAGCCATAATCATCCCCGCCACCATCACCCGCTGCGCCCTGCTCATCGATATCTCCTCAGAGAAGTAACGGGCACAGTCTCCGGAGGGTACACCCCCAGAAAAACAAAAAAACCGGCGAAAGCGTATCTCACTACTGCCAGATACATCAGCGAAAGGAGAACCCCCTACTTGTCCAGCACGCAGGCTACATACTTCCGAACGTAGTTCCGCGTTTCATAGGGCATACGGCTGATCCGGAACCCGCATCGTCGGAACTGGTTGATTCCCCCGTTGTAACAGGCCAGGATATGGATCGGACTGTCCCATTGAGGATCGCCATAACTCCGTAACGTGTTTTGTATCCACATCATATAGCGAACCGCCACAGCACGGCTATGTGCGGGGTTGCGCCAACGCTCCCCCGAACGGGCAAACTCCCGCCATGTAGATGGCATGATCTGGTACATCCCCAGCGCACCGGCCGGGGAAACAGCTAGAGGATTACAGTCGCTCTCAA
>CAZLZE010000095.1:0-19411 GCA_964563935.1 uncultured Phycisphaerae bacterium
GTCCCTGGATGGAACGTAACTCCCGCTCGCGGCTTTGTGAATTGCCCCGCCCCGCTGGAGGCGAAGCATCTTACCAACTGCCCCATAGAAATCGACCACACGCGTGGAGCGAAAATTCCATAATCCCCTTGCATCTTTGTTCAGTTTCCAGTAAAGTTGTCATATCACCTTATAAGTTGGTGTGAGCTTGACGCGAATTGACGAAAATTTGTCTATTTCGACACCCAATGGCTCCAGGCCGACGGTCGAACGTTCGCCCTTGGTGGAAAAGGTCGTTTCGGCGATAACCGAGTACATCAGCGCCGCTAACCTTCGAGCGGGCAGTAAGTTACCATCAGAAACCCGATTGGCGACGATGTTCGGTGTCAGCCGTCTAGCCCTTCGCGAAGCCCTCATCCGTCTCAAGGCATTAGGCCTCATTGAGGCAAGGCACGGAGCCGGCTGGTTTGTCCGGCGGTTTGAACCGGCGGACAGCTTCAGACAGTTATCCCCCCTGCTCAAGCATTTTACCGGTGCCGATATTCATCAGATTATGCAGGTGCGCATGATCCTGGAGCCGGGGATCGCAGAGATAGCTTCCCAGCATGTGACCGGGGACGGGATGCTGAAGCTCAGGACGTCTCTGGAGAACATGGAGGCGCATCTTCTTGATCGCGAGAAGTTCATCGAATGGGACATGAATTTTCACGCCACCCTGGCGACCGAGGGCGGAAATACTATTTTGACGGTGATGTGCGCGATGCTGACGGACCTTAGCCACAGCGCGCAATGGGCCTACAGAGACTCCACCGGCAATCGAAGGCGATCCCTGGAGTTTCACCGCGAGATTTATGAAGGCATCGTTCAGCGGGACAAGGGGCGGGCAAAGCAGGCCATGGTAAAGCATCTCCAGGACGTCTGGAGCCGAATTGATATTGAGGATACGCAATGATTATCGACAGCAGCATGGTATCTGAGAAGACGAGTGCATCGGAACGAATTCTGCGCCTTCGCGATCAGGTAATGCAGCGAAGGGGTTCGTGGGTCGCGGACCCAAACCCGTTCGAACGCGACGTCGCGTTGTATCGCGTGCCAAAGAACCTCTCCGTCGTGCAGACGAGGGCGGCACTTTTGCACGAAGTCGTAAAGGCAGCTAGGCTCGAAATGTACCCCGATTGGCGTCTGGCGGGCGAACACCTGGCCCAGAACTTCGGATTCAATCATCCCGACAATCGAAAGCACATTCACCGGTTGACGGAATTGGGAATCGATGAGTGTCACTTTGCCGACGTGGAGAAACGGGTACAGGACTGGAATGATCGGGTCCGCGATCATTACTCGGTTGGCGAGGCCACGCCGGAACACATGAAGGGAATTGGCGATGGATGGGGCGCCCCCAATGTCCTCGTAATTCTCGGATGGGTGGAAAACCATTCCATCCGCGACTACGCGAAGGTTTTGCGCATGGGTTTTGCGGGGATTCGCCGGGAGATCGAGGCAAAGCTGTCGCAAGCCGATGTTGCAGATCCCGACTTCGTACCCCAGGAAAATTTCTGGAAGGCGGGGTTGTCGGTTTGCGACGCGGGGATTCTTCTCGGCCGGCGTTACGCGGAATTGGCACGGTCGATGGGAAATGAGCAAACGGCCCGGGCGTGCGAACGCGTACCGGCTGAAGGCGCGAGGACCCTCTTTGAGGCCACGCAATCGCTGTGGTTGGCACATATTCTGACCTGCGGCGAAGACGGGATCAATGCCAATTCCATCGGGCGACTGGACCAGATTCTCTATCCATATTACCGTGCGGACATTGAGGCCGGCAGAATCACCCGGAAAGAGGCGGTGGAGTTGATGGAGGAACTCGCATGCAAGATGTACCTGGACTATGACGTCCAGGCGATCATTCTGGGCGGCGTGGACCGCGACGGTCAAAATGGCGTCAATGAGATGAGTTACATCATCCTCGAGGCCTCGCGAAACGTGCAGTTCGTCCGGGACCTTTCCGTACGGTTAAGCGTCGATTCACCCAAAGAATTCGTCGATCTCTGCGCCGAACTCATCGTTCGCGGCGGCGGAATTCCGTTCATCTTCAACGAAGACTGCTTCATCCAAGCCTTGACGGATCGCGGAATTCGCCTGGAAGACGCCCGCGATTTCGCGCCGATCGGGTGCGTGGAGCTTACGATTCCCGGCAAAGCCAATCCGCACGCGGTCTCCGGGTGGATCAATTCAACCAAGTGCCTGGAACTCGCCTTATTCGACGGCAAGGACCCGCGAACGGGCGAACAAGTTGGTCCTCGCACTGGATTACTGACGTCGTTTTTGCAGTTCGACGACGTGATTCGGGCATATCGCAAGCAACTGGAGTTTTTCACGAAGAACATGGTTTATATGATCAACCGCCAGGAACTGCTCCAGCGGGAGAAGGGTCCCCTGCCCTGCTGGTCGGTACTGACGGACGACTGCATCGCTCGCGGGCGAGACATTACCGACGGCGGCGCGGTCTATATGTATCATTCGATTTGCTTTTTGGGAACGCCCAACACCGCGGATTGCTTGATTGCACTGCGGAAGCTGGTTTTTGAGGACAAACAGGTGCGAGCGGATGTGCTTCTGGATGCATTGCGATCGAATTTTGAGGGCCATGAGTCCCTCCGACAGATGCTCCTGAAGGGCGCTCCGAAGTACGGGAATGACGCGGCGGACGTCGACGAAATGGCAGCATGGGTAGCGAATGACTTTATCGACCTGATGGACGGATTCCGCAGCGCAATGGGTGGCCGGTTCTTCGTTCACTTGTTTTCTTTCCTCCTGAATATTGGTTTTGGTCGGGCACTCGGTGCGACGCCCGACGGCCGCAAAGCGGGCGAACCGATCGCTTATTCCCTGTCTGCCCAGCAGGGCCGGGATGAAAAAGGTGTGACTGCCCTTCTGAACACATTGATGCGACTCCCCCACTCCCGGGCGGCCGGCGGGTCGGCGGCAATCATCGACCTGGATCCGAAACTCGTCTCCGGACCCGGCGGCATCGATCGGCTGTCGCAGATGATTCGGGCCGCCATCAAGATGGGCGTCGGGCAGATGCAGTTTAATGTGGTCACAGCGGAGCGTCTGCGTCAGGCGCAGAAAGATCCGGAGAAGTATGGAAATATCCCCGTTCGCGTGGCAGGGTATTCGCAGATGTTCAAACTTCTCGACCGCGACCTGCAGAACCACGTTATCGCAAGGACGAAGCATACGCACTGAAGCCGCAGGAAATGAACCCTGAAATATAGGTTTTCCATAGAATGCACAAATATCACCGACATACAGCACAGGCCGTGATTTTTAACATACAGCGGATGTCGATCCACGACGGACCGGGAATACGCACGACGGTCTTTCTCAAAGGATGCATGATGCGATGCTTGTGGTGCCACAATCCGGAGTCGTGGAGCCAGCGTCCGGAGATTCTATGGTCCAAGGAAATGTGCGTGGGTTGCGGCCGATGCCTCAGCGTGTGCGAGGAGCAATGCTACGCCGTGGTCAATGAGCAACGGGTGTGGCACCGAGAGCGATGCCTGGCCTGCGGGACATGCGCCAGGGAATGCCCGTCACGCGCCTTGGAGTTGGTCGGTCAAATGATGAGCGTAGACGAGGTCATGGCGGAGGTGGAAAAGGATCGCGCGTTCTACGAGGAATCGGGCGGCGGAATGACTGTTTCGGGAGGTGAGCCCCTGCTGCATGTCGATTTTGTCGAATCCCTGTTGACCTTGGCCAGGGACAAAGGCATTCACCGCGGTATTCAGACGAATCTCTGCTCGGAATGGAAAATTGTTGAGCGGATATTGCCCCTTGTCGATTTCATTCAGGCGGATATCAAAGCCATAAGCCCGGAGCTGCATCGAAAGCTTACGGGCGTGCCGAATGAGAAGATTCTGGATAATTTCCGTCGTCTGACGGAGACAACGATTGATTTGACCATCCGGATTCCGATTATCCCCAGTCTGAACGATGCGGTTGAAGAAGTCTCCGCCATGGCCAGGTTCGTGGCGAGCCTGAACCGCGTTCCGCCGGTTGAACTGCTGCCCTACCATGCGCTCGGCGAGGGCAAGTTCCGGCGAATGGGAAAAGAGTACGAACTGGCTGGAACCCGGGCCCCGGAGCCGGCTCATATGGAGATGTTGAAGAACTTCTTCCGGGAACGGGGCGTACGTGTACTTTCATAGCTGAGTGATATTCAGGAGTTGATATGGCACAAGATGTGATTTTGGTGACGGACCAGGTTTTCGGAGACTTGGACTACGAACAACAGCAGGCGGCCAAGGCTGGATTCGATTTGGTGCTCTCGCCAGCCAAGACACCCGAGGCGATGCGCCAGGCGACAGACCCTGGTCGCGTCCGCGCCATCTATAATACTTATTATGGCCCGGTGAATGGTCCACTCATGGACGCTTTTCGCAACATTCACGGGATCGTGCGATGCGGGATCGGTGTCGACACCATTGACCTGGCCGCCGCCAAGGAGCGGAAGATCAAAGTGGCCAACGTGCCGGACTATTGCATTGAGGAGGTCGCGTCGCACGCGATGACCCTTTTCCTGGCCCTGGCGAGGAAGGTCCCTTCGTCCCAGAATCTCGTTCGTCAAGGCAAGTGGTCGATACCGGCCCTGAAGCCCATGAAGGCGCTGAGCAGTTACGCGTGCGGCGTGATCGGATTGGGGCGCATCGGACGCAAGCTCGCGGAGATGATCCAGCCCCTGGTCGCCAAGGTGCTGTATTTCGACCCGGTCACCCAGGACGATCGATTTGAGCGGGCGCCCCTCGATACCATCTATCAGGCTTGCGACGCGATCTTCCTGCACGTTCCGCTTGTTGATGCAACGCAGGGGATGTTCAATCGCAGCACGTTTTCAAAACTTGCCCGCAAGCCCCTGCTGATCAATGTATCCCGCGGCGGACTGATTGTCACCGACGATCTGGTCCAAGCCGTTCGGGAGGGGCAAGTTTCCGGCGTCGGACTGGACATCGCGGACGGTATTGGCGACGGCGTCACGGCGCACCCGCTTTTTGAGTTTGACAATGTCATCATTACCCCGCACAGCGCGTGGTATTCCGAACAGGCCATGGTGAAGCTGCGTGAAAACGCCATCACCGAGGTCATTCGTATCGCAAAGGGCGAAGAACCGAAAAACCGACTGGTCTAAAAGGAGAGCAGCATGAAGATCAAGGATCAACTGTATATCGACGGAGAATGGGTATCGGCAGCGAAGCAGTTCAACGTATATAATCCTGCCGACGGCGAAGTGCTGGCGCAGGTGGCCTCAGCCGACGCCAAGGACGTAACCCGCGCCGTGGAAGCCGCCAAGAAGGCATTTGCCAGCGGAGCATGGTCAGGGCTCTTACCCAAAGCTCGGGCGGCAGTGCTGTATAAGGCGGCCGACCTGATCGAAGCGCGAACTGAAGAGTTCGCCATGCTCGAGACCCTCAACGTCGGCAAGCCCATCCGTGAATCACGCTATATCGACGTGGCATCAATGGTTGACACTTTGCGATTTTATGCAGGCATCGCAGACGCCCTTGACGGCGACGCGATTCCGGTGGGCGACGGCATTATTGATTTCACCCGCCGCGAGCCGCTCGGTGTGGTTGGTTTAATCACCCCGTGGAATTTCCCCGGTGTCCTGGCCATCCGCAAGCTGGCGCCTGCGCTCATGGCCGGCAATACCGTTGTTCTGAAGCCGGCGAGCTTGACGCCGCTGACCACACTGCTGTTGCCCGAGGTATTTGAGCAGGCGGGACTGCCCAAGGGAGTACTGAACGTCGTCACGGGCTCCGGCGGCACAGTGGGTGACGCGCTGATGAGCCATCCTGCAGTACACAAAATCAGCTTTACCGGATCGACCGATGTCGGGGCGAGAATTTTGTCCGGCTGCGCGGATGGCCTGAAGGCGACCTGCATGGAGCTCGGCGGAAAGAGTCCTGCGATCGTGTGCGCCGACGCGGACCTCGACAAGGCCGTCGACGGCGTTCTCTTCGGTGCATTTTTGAATCAGGGCGAATGCTGCTGTGCGGCCACGCGACTCCTGGTTGATAAGGCCGTCGCCAAGGAGTTTATGAAGCGATTCCTTGCCGCCGTGAAAGCGAAGATCGTTATTGGACTGCCCCAACGGGAAGAGACAACGATGGGCCCGCTGATCAGTTCGGAACATCTCAAGCAAGTCGAAGGATACATCGAGCGTGCCCAAAAGCAGGGCGCGAAGGTACTCTACACGTCCAAGCTGTCGGCCAAGCTGCCCAAGGCTGGACATTGGTGTCCGGCCGTTGTCCTCAAGGCCGATCCGCAGATGGAGATCTACCGCAAAGAAGTCTTCGGGCCCGTGCTCACGGTGACGGAATTCAAAGGCACGGATGAGTTGTTCGCCGCGGCCAATGATACCGAGTACGGTTTGGCCGCCAGTGTCTTTACCGAGAGTCTGAGCACTGCGGAACGCGCAACGCGGGAACTCCAGGCGGGAACCGTGTGGGTGAACGTTCATAATTTTGTCTTTAACAACGCCCCGTACGGCGGAATGAAGCACAGCGGCATCGGCCGCGAGTGCGGCGTGGAAGGACTGCTCTCGTACACGCACGTTAAGAATGTCATTACGTACGCGGCAGCGAAAGGGTTCAGGTGGTATTAGCATGAATCGCGATAAATTCGCATCTTATCGGCCTTGGCAGGCCTTTGACGATGGCGTGGATCGAGAGTCGCGAGCGGATTTTGTTCGCCGGTTACATGACATATCCGAACATTACGCGGCCGGCTTTTTCGAGGAAGCAGATGCGTCGATGTATCGGCGTTACGCTCTGGCATTGCGTCGCTGCGCTGAAAGACTGCCGATCATGCCCTGGAAGCATTCCCTGCTCTTCCCTGCCACCTTCACTCCCATTGGAGATTTGAGCCAGTGCGACCACCTGGAACACGGTCTATGGGAATGGGATAACGTCGATGGGCGGAAGTTCCCGATCGTGGAGTTTTTCTACTGCGATCCGTTCTGGTTCCGTCCCTGGCTGTATGACAGAAAAGTCAAGGGCCTGAAATCTCCCGAGGAACTCCAGACCGTGGAAACGCTCAAGCGATTCTATGAGGAGAAGATGCCTCGGATCGGCGGGTGGACACACGGTACGATTCACTACGGACGCGTTCTTCGCGAGGGATTGAACGGTTATCGGCAGCGAATTCTGTCGAAGCTGGAGGAGAAACCCGCTCCGGAAACGCAGGAACTCTATACATCGCTGCTGTCGGTGATCGACACGGCGAAGATCATCCAGCAGCGTCTTGTGTCGCGGGTGGAAGGCACACCGGCGGAGGGCGAAGCGCTGGATCGGCGGATCAGACTCATCGGCGCCCTGAGTCGGGTGCCCTTCGAACCGGCGACATCCTTCTACGAGGCGATGGTCGGATTGAATTTCCTGTTCTATTTCGAAGGCATGGATAGTCCCGGTCGGATGGATCAGTACCTATGGGACTTTTACCAACATGATCGCAGCGCCGGTCTGATTACGGATGCACAAGTCGTCGAGCTTTTCAGCGAATTCTTCCGGAGTATGGACAAAGTCCACGGATGGAACGTCGCCATCGGCGGAACGAAGGGACCGGATGGTCAAAGCGCGGTCAACGAACTGACTTATCTGATCATGGAGGCATCGAAAGGTTGCCGGCGACCGAATCTCGCCTTACGGATACCGCAAGGCGCGGAGGACCGGCTATGGGATAGCGCATTCGATGTGATCGCGACGGGAAACGGACTGCCCGCCCTGTACAACGATGCAGAATATGTGAACGCTCTGCGGGCGTATCAGTTAGGTCTGAGCGAAACCGACCTTCGAGATATCAGTTTCGGCGGCTGCACGGAGACAATGATCCAGGGTTGCAGCAATGTTGGATCGTTGGCTGCGACGTATCACATGCTCAAGGCGTTGGAGAATACCATTACCGACTGCCTGGCCACAACATCGACATTTGAAGAGTTTTTGGCCAAATATTTCGAGACTCTTGAACGCGATGCGGAGTCAGTCTGCAACTACATCAGCAAGTCGAACGAGACGAAGTCGCGATTCTATCCGCAGCTGGTCCGAACGCTGCTGGTGGATGATTGCATCGACACGGGGCGAGACTTCTGGTCGGGCGGTCCTCGGTACAACTGGGATGTCGTTGGTTTTGAAGGTTTTTCCAACGTTGTCGATTCGCTGGTTGCCCTCAAGCAGCTGATGTTCGAAGACAAGTTGCTCACCGGCGAGGAATTTCAGCAGATTCTGGCGTCCAATTTCGATGGTCGTCAGGATTTGCTGGCCCGGATCAACCGGTTGCCGAAGTATGGTCAGGGAAATGCACAAGTCGACGCCCTGGCGTCAAGGGTCGCCACGTTCGCGTTCGACCAGTTCAAGAAACGTTGCGGATGGGGCGGCAGAAAGTTCATGGGTTCTTGCCTGATGTTCGCCACGTATGCGGATCGGGGCAAGATGGTCGGCGCCACGCCGGATGGCCGGCTGGCCAGTGCGCCGCTGGGCGACAGTTTCGGAGCGTATCAGGGTCGGGACAATCGCGGGCCGACGGCGTTGATCAATTCCGTTACGAGTTTTCCGCACAAAGATGCCCCGGGAACGCTGGTGATCAACGTTCGATTCCCCCGCGACATGCTCACCGATCGGGCTACCCGGCGCAAGATCCGATCGCTCATTGAAACGTACTTTGCCCGCGGCGGGATGCAGATTCAGATCAACGTTGTGGACCAGACGGTCCTGCAGGACGCGATCGAGCATCCGGAACGACACGGCGACCTCATCATCCGTATTGGAGGTTATTCCGAATATTTCAACAACCTCAGCAGAGAGCTGAAGGAAAGCGTTTTGGAGCGAGTCATCCATGCAGTCTAGCCTTGACATCCTTGAAAAACAGCAAGGCGTTGTTTTTGACATCAAGCGTTTTGCCGTCCATGACGGTCCGGGAATTCGGACCACCGTTTTCCTCAAAGGCTGCAACATGACCTGCTGGTGGTGTCATAACCCGGAGAGCAAGAGCTCCAAACCGGAGCTATTCTACTTCTGCGCCAAATGCCGCAACTGCGGCACGTGCGTGCTTGCATGCCCGGAGCAAGGGCACCGTATTGAGAACGGTCGGCACGTGATCGATCGCGATAAATGCCGCCTTTGCGGAAGCTGCGTTCGCGCCTGCCCCGTCGAGGCGATAAAGATCGCCGGTCAGACCCGAACGGCGAAGGATGTTCTGGCCGAAGTCATGGAAGACAAAGCTTACTATGATACATCCGGCGGCGGGGTGACGGTGTCCGGCGGCGAACCGATGCTCCAGGCTGATTTTGTCCATGCTCTCTTCACGCTCGCCAAGGCCCGTGGCCTCCACACCGCTCTCGATACCAACGGCAACAACGGCCGAGCGGGATATGAAAGACTCCTGCCCGTAACGGACCTGTTCCTTTGGGATCTCAAGCAGATGGACGCCGATAAGCACAAGACCGCCACGGGCGGTTCTCTCCAGAGCGTTCTGGGAAACCTGAAGTGGATTTCCGACCATGGCGGCAAGATTCTGTTGCGATGTCCGATCATTCCCAGCGTCAACGCTGAAGACGACGGCCACTGGCGTCGAGTCGCCGAAGTGGCGGCCGAACTGACCGGCGTCCTCGGTATCGAATACCTCCCCTACCATCGGCTCTGGATCAGCAAGGGAGAAGGCTTGGGCGTCGGGGTCGACGGCGATCTCAGGAATCTGCCGCAGATCACCAAGGAGCGTGTTGAACATATCCGTGGTATACTGGAAACATCGACAAAACCTGTCAATAAGGCGTAATTTATGAAAAGCGAGATCGGCGGAAGCGCGAATCGGTTGCAGATGTACCCCGAGTTGTCAAAGATGTACGAAAAGCGTCATGGCTGCCGTGGAAAGGAATTTTTCTGTTGCCACAACAACCTTCCCAAGGATGTGGTTGACATGAACATTCTCTATCCCGGTATTCGGGTGGCTCACGGATTCAGGCGGGGTCTTGAAGTCACCCCAGTGATTGTCCGGCCTGAGGAATTGATTATCGGGGTCGCACCTCATTTGGACGAAGCCACGTCCAAAGCCGATCCCTGGGTCTTTGGGGTGGTGCCGATGGGCGGAATCACGGCCCACATGGCCATTGAATACGACAAGCTTTTGACGACAGGTTATAACGGACTCTTGCGGGAAGTGGAGAGTCGTCTGAAGAAGCTGGAAGAGGATTTTTCGCCGGCAGGTCCCGACCGTTTTCATCGGGAAGACTTTTTACGGGGCGGATTGATGGCGCTTCAAGCGGCCATCGATTTTCAGAAGCGGTATGCCCAGGAAGCAGAACGCGTGGGAAACCCGTATGCGAAGATGGTCGCGAAGGTTCCGGCGGAACCGCCAGAGACGTTCCATGAAGCTCTGCAGAGTATCTTTTTTACGGTGATGCTCTGCCAGTACAACACCGGACTGATGGGCCTGGGGCGATTGGATCAGGTTCTTTTGCCTTACTACGAACGAGGCTTGGCCTCGGGCGAGTTGACCCGTAACCGAGTGGTGGAACTTCTCGGGGCGTTTTACATCAAGCTGTCGGAATTGATCTGGGTGCCCATGAGTTTGATGGTCGGCGGAAAGACGCGGGACGGTCGCAACGCGGTGAACGATCTGACGTATCTGATGTTGGAGGCGGCGGATCTGGTGCGGCTGCACAATCCGTCCCTGGGCCTGGCGGTGAATGAGGAAACGCCCGACGACCTGCTCCTGAAGGCTTCCCGGATGGTGGCAGACGGGTATGGTCATCCGGCGTTTTTCAATGACCGCGTGATTACGGACGGATTGATCTCGCATGGGGTAAAGCCGGAAGAGGCCAGATGGCATTTGCACTGTACGTGTACGGAAATGACCCCTTGCGGATGCAGCGGGATATGGGTGGTCGCGGAGTATATGAATTTCGGCAGGGTCATGCACAATGTGCTTCAGAATTCTCCTTCGACGGCGACCTTCGACGACTTGAAGGAGCAAGTGAAACGGAAATTGGCTGAGATGGTGCGTGATAACGCGCGAACCCAGAACCAATTCGCCTTCTTCCGGCAGACGCAGGGGGCGTTTCCGTTCCTATCCTTGTTCGTCAACGACTGTCTTGAGAAGGAGCTGGACATCGACAGGGGCGGAGCGCGGTATTACTTTTTCTATCCGCAACTCGTCGGCCTGCCGACGGTGGTCGATTCCCTCATCGCCGTCAATCACGTAGTATTCAAGGAGCGAAAACAAACCCTGTCCCAATTCGCCCAAACGGTTAAGCAGAATTTCTCCGAAGCGCAAGAGCTGCGCAATTACATTCGCAACCACCTCCCGAAATATGGGACAAACAATGAAGAAGCCGATGAGTTGGCCAGGGAATTGATCGACTTCTACTTTGCCGAAGTTGAGAAATACACGAATCCGTACGGATTTAAGTATGTCCCGGGATTCTTGAGTTGGGTTATTCACGGCGTATTCGGAAAAGAGCTGGGAGCCACGCCCGACGGCCGACTGGCGGGTCAGGCGGTAAGCGACTCGCTGGCTGCGGTACAGGGCATGGCCAAACGTGGTCCGACGGCGATGCTTGAAACGGTGGAGAAATTCGATCTTTCCAGGGCGATCGGAGCGGTGGTGGTCAATGTGACCCTGCCTGTCGGCCAAGCAGATGAAAAGGTCGCCGTGGCGGTCAAGGACATGATCAAAGCCCATTTTTCCAGGGGCGGGTTTGAGCTTCAATTCAACGTCATGAGCAAGGAGCGTCTTGAAGAGGCCCGGAAGGACCCGGAAAACCATCGGGACCTCCTCGTCCGCGTCGGCGGATACAGCGATTACTTCGTCAACCTGAGCGAGGAACTCCAGGAGGAGATTCTGCGGCGATTTGAATAGACTGGGAGATCAACCAATGAAAATTGCACGCTTTGAGGACGAGACAGGGAAAGTTCAATACGGGATCGTCGAAGTGTCATGCTGCGGGCGTCGAAGCGAACAGGCGGAGTTGATTCGCGGCGACCTCTTTGGCAAATTCGAGCGGACGGGGCAACACGCCAAGATCAAACGTCTTCTTTCGCCCGTGGACCCGCCCAACATCATCGCCATCGGACTCAATTACCGCGAGCACGCCAGGGAATCCAACATGGCTGCCCCCACGGCGCCCGTTATCTTCCTCAAATCAACGACCACGGTCATCGCGCCCGACGAAACGATCATTCTCCCGAAATCGGCCCCCAATGAGGTCGATTACGAAGCCGAATTGGTTGTCGTCATCGGTAAGCGATGCAAGGACGTCGAACGCTCTGAGGCCAGCAAGTATATCTTCGGCTACACCTGCGGCAACGATGTGTCCGCTCGCGACTGTCAGATCAAGCTCGATAAGCAGTGGGCTCGCGGAAAGAGTTTTGACACCTTCTGCCCCCTCGGTCCGTGGATCGTCACCGCCGACGAACTCGATCCGTCCGATATTGCCATTCGTGGCGCGCTCAACGGCGAAGTCCTTCAGGATTCCCGCACTTCGCTGCTCATCTTCCCTGTGGATGAACTGGTCAGCTACCTGAGCCACCAGATGACCATGCTCCCTGGAACGATCATCATGACAGGTACCCCGCCGGGCGTTGGGTTCGCGCGTAAGCCGCCCGTATTCCTGAAATCCGGTGATACGTTCACTGTGGAGATCGAGGGAATTGGAACACTGAGCAATCCGGTTCGCTAGGCTGGATCGCCGTTCCTGACGGGCACGGAACCGTTCAGTCGCGACGTCTTACGTCGTACCCATCAGGCGGACAATCTGATCCAGAATGCGCCCGTAGCTATGGTGTTCGGACAAGTACCTTCGTGCAGCCGTTGCTCGCTCCATGAGCGACGTCCGAGCGTTAAAGGCCTGTCGTACCTGGGCGACAAGATCAGCTCCCGCGTGGAGTTTCACCAAGCCCTGTGACACCTCGGGGACCGCCGCAAACCGCCCTTCCGGAAGCGACCTTACGAGCACCGGCCTGCCTGCGCAGAGGGCGTCGAATACGATCTGTCGCCAGTTGGATTCGCTATCGAGATACAATACCATGTCAGACGAATTCAGAACTGTGCTCAATGCTTTCGGATCCGTCGGGAGCGGGCGCGCCTGGCTGCTCAGACTCGGACATTCCTTCCAGCCGGAACCAAATATCCTTACCGAAATGCCCGCATCGATGAGCATTTGCGCCACTCGTAAGGCAACCGTCCCCGGAGCAAGGACATTTTTCACTACCGACACAAAAGCGTCCCGCACTTCCTTGTCCGGCAGGCCGATCCCCGTAATGTTCGACACCCGATCCACCAGTTCCTCTGCCCGGGCATTGCAGTACCCAAGCGGATTACCGGCAATCGCCTTGCCGATTTCGCTCCAGAGGTGGCAGTGGGATTTCTGACGAATACCTGCCTTTTCGGGGTCCGGGTCCGTCCAATCCGCCAGATAGACAATTTGCGATTCCGCGGGCAACGCCTCTGGTTTGATCACGTCCGAATTGACGGCCACTTCCACCAGCAGCACGTTGTCTGCGCCCAAGCGTTCTCTGATCGCCTCAACGTCCTGGGCCGCTCCCAGAACCAGCTTCTCATTCTCCGCCGGGACTATGTCTTTTACAGCCGCCTCGCCCAACACGGCGCCCGGCGAAGCAAGCATCGTCACAAACGGGATTGCCGCGGGAACTTTCGCCCCCCACGTCTTTTTCTCAACTCCGATTGATACAATCCCCTGTGGACATGTCTCATCCAACTGCTTCAAGACGCTCACTCCGGACGATCGCATCGGACTATCGAGCAGAAACACATCGGCGTGAATATCGCGATGCTTCGCCGCTGCGCCAAGGTCCTTCGCGATCTGCTGGGCCCGAGGTTGGCACGTCAGCGCAAAGACGCCGATCTTTCGGATTGGCTCGCCCGCTTGAAGACCAGCAAGCCGATCCACCCTCTCCTGAAGCGATGCCGCCGTCTGATGAACGACCTCATTTGCCTCCACGACTGCCTGCTCCATGATCAGGGACAGATCCTGCATCCGGTGCTCCGTCAACCAAGGCCAGCCAATCATCTTGCTCGGAACGACTATCTCCGGGCAATTCCTGATGTACTCGACCAACTCCCTCTTAAGGTCATCCCCGCACAGAAAGATCACACGCCGCTCCACGATTTCGAGGGAAAAGTCATGGAGCCCCAGCACTACCGCGATTTCAAGAACGCGCGGCTCCCACACGAATATTGATTGATGCGCCGCCAACCGACCAAGAACCTGCTTCAAACCAAATCCTTGGCCAGCTCCCGGGAACACCACATTGGACGCCTCCGGTTCGAATCGCCCGCAGAGGATGCTCTCGCGGACTTTGGGAGCCGACGTTGCCGCGAACCAACCCGACCGGCTGAATGCTTGAGAAAACGCCGTCGGCGTACCGTCAAGAGCGGCCATGAACTTCAGATCCTCCGGCCACTCCGCGCCTTCCACACGCTCCGCCAGCGACGGATCAACGGCGCGAAGCGACACACAGTTCTTCCGCAGATTGGCCAGAATATTCGGAGGAATCGGAGGCATGTCTATCAGTTACTCCCGTTCCTGCGTTCCTTGTCCAGCAACTCCAGGCCTTGAACGAAGGCCTGGACGATCGTCTCCGGCGTCGATGCACCCGCCGTGATTCCAACCCTCTCGGCCCCCTCGATCATGTGCGGTTCGAACTGCGAGAAATCCTCGAGGTGAAACGTCCGCGTTCCACCGGCCGATGCCAGCTGGGCGAGTTCCCGCGTATTCGCCGAGTGCTTGCCGCCCAGGACAAACATGACGTCCACCTGCCTGGCCAGTTCCACCGCCGACATCTGCCGACCCACCGCCTCGCCGCACAACGTGTTCATCAGCCGAATTTCCCGAAACCCGTGCTCGATAATCTTTGATACCATCTCCGCCAGCCGCGACCGGCTAAGTGTGGTCTGCGCCGCCACCCCAATCTTTGACGACGCCGACAGCTTCCCCAGATCCTCGTCATTGTTCACCACCATCACGTGCTTGGCGTAGCCGATGATTCCCCGGACTTCGGGGTGGTTCGGGTCCCCGATCACGACCACCTGATAGCCCTCCTCGTCCAGTTCCTGGACCAATTTCTGCGCGCGTTTTACGAGCACGCACGTCGCGTCAATCACGGTCAGCTTTCGCTGCTCGGCCTCATGGAACACAGCCGGTCCCACGCCATGCGAACGGATCAGTACCGCTGCACCCGCAGGCACCTCCTCGATCGATTCCACGATCTTAAGCCCCTGCTTCGTCAGTTCCGTCACCACCTGTTGGTTGTGGATAATCGGACCGAGACTGTATACCACCCCGCTCGTCTGAAGGGCCGACTTCGCCTTCTCGATCGCTCGCTGCACCCCCGGACAGAACCCTCGCTGTTTGGCCAGCATGATCTTCATACCGTCTTTTGCTCCCGATCGTAAGTGTAGGGCGACTTTCCCGCCCTGACGCGGATTTCATCCTGCATCCGGACCATCCGCTCGTGAATGATGTGCACGAATTCCTCCGCTCCGTACCTGGCGAACTCCTCCGGCCAGAACGGCTCTCCGTAGCTCACATGGATCGGTATCAACGGTCGCGGGAATGGGGACTTTCGCGGCCAGGCCTCAAACGCGCCGTCAATCACCACGGGAACCACCGGGACTTTCGTCTTCTTCGCCAAGAGCCCCAATCCAGGCTTGAACTCGCGAATTCGACCATCTTCCGTCCGAGTTCCTTCCGGGAACATCAGTACCGCCCGCTCTTCCTTCAGCCGACGCATGGTCTCTTTGATGGCGGCCATGTCCGCTTCACCCCGCTTGACTGGAAATGCGTTCAGGGAGCGGATCAATTTGCTAAATATCGCATTCTCAAACAGCGTGTCCCGGGCCATGTAGTCCACTTCGCGGTCCAGGCCGTACCCCACGAGCACCGGATCGAAAAAACTCTGGTGGTTGCTGACAAATAATACCGGACCCCTCGCCGGTACGAAATGCCGGTTATACACTCGTCCGAAATGAACCAGGTTGAAATAGAATCGGCACCAGTGCCGGGAGAATATGTACCATTTTCGCATCACTTGCCTTTGCTCCGTTCCTGAACCAGTTGGATAATCCGCTCCAGCACTTGCGCAGGCGTCATATGGGTGGTGTCGATCACCACCGCGCCTTGCGGAACGATCAGGGGCGACGCCTCCCTTGTTTAATCCCGAAAATCACGCTCTTTCAAGGCTTGGAGAATCTTTTCGTAATCCGCAGGCTGGCCCTGGGCAAGAAGCTGATCGTAGCGACGACGGGCCCGCTCCGACACCTCCGCGTCCAGATACAGCTTCAGACCCGCGTCCGGAAAAACCACCGAACCCTGGTCCCGCCCTTCCGTCACCACATTTCCGTAGCGTTTCCCCAGTTCACGCTGTTTCTCGACCAAGGCCACTCGCACCTCAGGAAACGTAGATATCCGGCTCGCGAACTGCGACACAGCCTCCGTGCGAATCAAACCGGTGACTTCCTCGCCATTGACAAAAACCCGAAGATCCGCGCCCACCCCCTCGAAACTGATATTGACCGTCCTCGCCAATTCGCCAATCCCCGCCGCATCCTCGGCCGACATGCCCCGCCGCTGAACTTCCAGTGCCACCCCGCGCTACATGGCTCCTGTCTCCAGAAACGTCCACCCAAGCCGCCTGGCCAATTCCTTCGCCATCGTCGACTTTCCGCTTCCCGCCGGTCCGTCCATCGTAATGATCATATCGTCAACGCTCCTCCCTGGTTCGAACGCAGCTTCTTCCGCTGCAGCAACCGAACCAGTAACTCCCGCATCTCGTCGTCCGGCGCATTGATCATCTGGTTCCGCAGGCTCGGCTCATGCACCGCGTCGATGATCCCCGACAGAATCTGAACCTGCAGCCCAAGATCCGTTGCCGGCGTAAGAATAAGAAAGACCAGATGCACGTCCTGCCCGTCCGGACTGTCCATCACCAGACCCGACTGAATCCGGGCCGCCGCCAGAACCGGGCGGGTCAACTTTTCGAGCCGCGCGTGGGGAACCGCCATCTGCTCCCCCAACGCCGTGCTTCCGATCGACTCCCGCGCCATGACCGCTTCGACCACTTCCGCCGCCGTGTACGGCTTGATGTGAGGCCCCAGCCGTTCCACCAGCGCCGATACCGCCTGCCGAACGTCGGTCGCCCGCACGTCGGCAAGAATCGCCTGACCGGGAAGGAGCGAGCCCAGATCGATCACCTCCCGCGCCCGAATCGACCAACTCATCAACGGTCCCGAGATCGTGCTGGTGATCACCGCGACGATGACCAGGGCCAAAAACACCGGTTCTCCGATGAGACCGCTTTGCCACGCGATCAACGCCAGAATGATCTCCATCGCGCCGCCCGCCAGCATCCCCGCCGCCACCGGGACCGAGTCACGAACGCTCAAACCGCTCAACCGCCCGCCCCATACCACGCCTGCGATGTTCCCCACCAGGATGACAACCAGGATCGCCAACACCAGCAGCGGATTGAAGCTCGTAAAAAAGTTCAGCTTCAGCCCGATTGACGCGAAAAACAGCGGGCTAAAGAGCGACATCACAAACGCGCTGATCGATTCACGCACCCGCGACGATACGTACGGGCAATCACCGATCAGAATCCCCGCCAGGAAGAACCCGAACATCGCGTGAACGTGAATCCACTGGCTTATGATCGCCAGCCCCAACGCCAGCAGAAACGCGAACACCATCACCGACCCGCTCTGCCACGCCGGATCCTCGTGAATGTGGCGAATCACCCGGTTCACCACCACCCGCCCCACCGTCAGGGCCAGGGCGAGAAAGATCACCGCCGACACGACCCGAATCATCGCCTGGGCGAACTGCAGGCCCGCGCCCGTCACCACACCGACGATCATCGTAAAGAATATCCAGCACACAAAGTCGCTCAGCGTGCTCGACGACAGCGACAGCAGACCGATATCGCTCTTGAGCATTCCCAGGTCCATCAGAATCTTCACCAGCACCGGCACCGCGCACACCGCCGACGCGATTCCCAGGAATGAAGCAAAAATCGCCCGGTGAATCCCCGCCGGATATAACGATTCCGGCATCGCCATGCCCAGCCCGAAGCCCAACGCGAACGATACCAGGAACCGAACCACCGTAATGACGATCGCCGAGCGCCCCTGCTTCCGCACCACCGACAAATCCACTTCCATCCCCGCCACCATCAGCAGGAACAGCGCTCCAAGCCAGGAAAACACCTCCAGCATGTGCATCTGGATCGCATTGCCCGCGGGAAACACTGTTCCATGCAGTCCCGGAAGAAGCGTGCCAAAGACCGTGGGGCCAAGCAGAACGCCGCCCGCGATCTCACCGACCACCGCGGGCTGACCGAACCGCCGTGACAGTTCCCCCAACGCTCTGGCGAACAGCAGCAGAAGGAACAGTTCCACAAGCAGCAGCAGAACTTGATGTTCTCGTAAAACGGTTATTTCCATAGGTAAATCATAGCATGAATCTACTGACTCTAGATGATACCGTGGAAAAATCCGTTATGAAACCAATTTCCTCAAAAGCGAGCAAAAGACACCGACGCGGACCATCGAACATTCGTCGCGAGGTCCGGTAAGAACAGTCATCTTGCAGACCTGACGCTCTCGCCTCGTCCTATCGCAGGAACTTGGATACAAACGGCGACGTCTCCCCGCGACGCATGAAGTGTCCCGACGGACCTTCGTCCAGGAACTCCGAGAACCACGATTCGTGCTCGATTTCCTCGTTCAAAATCGCCAATGCCAGATCGTACGTGCGGTGGTCCTTCCCCGCCGTCAGATCGCAGATACCCGTGTATCCCCGCACGGCGCACCGCTCCGCCTCCACCAGCACCGTCAGCATGGCCTTGATATTTTTCGGATCCTTCGGCAGGCTGGCGGGCGGACACGCCGAAATGTCGTGAAACTCCTTCATATTACCCGGCAATGCTCCACCCAGCTCGTAAATGCGCGGTACCAACGCCTCGAAATGATTCCGGTCCTCGATCCGAGCCACTTCGGCGATCTCTTTGATCCCTTCACCTTCAAGGCCGATCAAGTTCACCCGCAAGATCGTGTAATAATAGAACGTCGTCAGTTCCGCCGAGGCATTCTTGATCAATAACATCAACAACTGATCGATATCGACCCCGGCATTGACGACCATCTCCCTCGCTACCCTGGCCATGATTTCCCCCCTCTGCACGCATACCGGCATGCCATAACCCGATCATACAATCGAATCCCCCACCTTCAAGTGGAATTCCCCAGCCCTTCAATCTCTTGACTGCCAGAATCTTGCGTCCTGCAGTAAAACAATCCGGGCAGTCCCGTTAAAGACTGCCCGGCCTCGGCCCCCTCGACACTTTACGTTCTTCCTGTCCCGTCCCTGAAA
>CAZLZE010000096.1:0-19376 GCA_964563935.1 uncultured Phycisphaerae bacterium
GAGAGGGATCTACACCGGCTGTATCGGATATCTGTCGCCCGAACGTCAATCGCAATTCAACGTGGCCATCCGAACCGTCACCATCGACCGATCAGCCAACCGTGCCCACTACGGCGTCGGCGGCGGAATCGTCTGGGACTCCGAAGTAAACGAAGAATACGCCGAGTGCCGAACCAAAACGCTCTTCCTGACGACCAAACAACCCGAATTCCAGCTTCTCGAAACGATTCTCTGGCAAGGCCAAAATGGATATTTCCTCCTGCCACGCCATCTCGCCCGGCTCGCCCATTCAGCGGAGTATTTCGATTTCACCATCGATCTGAACTTGGTAAAGCATCGACTCACCCAGGCCGGTCGAGAAATGGGCGACGAACCTCGCCGGGTGCGTCTGCTCGTCGATCGACACGGAGATATCCAAATCGAGACAGCCAATATTTCCCCACCCGCATCCAGACCCTGGCGACTGGGCCTGGCCATACAACCCATCGACCCCGACAACCCCTTCCTCTACCACAAGACCACGAACCGCAAAGTTTATGACAGTGCTCGAACGGCGAGCGCGGTATACGACGACATTGTGCTCTGGAACACCAAAAACCAAATCACAGAGACACGGATCGGCAACATCGTGATCGAAAAAGACGGCCGGCTCTTCACGCCGCCCGTCGAATGCGGACTGCTGCCCGGAGTCTTCCGGGCCGATCTCCTGGCCAGGGGAATCCTCATCGAAAAAATCATCACCCCATACGACCTTCTCCAAGCCGACAAAATCTTCGTCATCAACTCCGTCCGAAAATGGCTTGACGCAACGATGGACAAAGACTCACCCGCGCCCGCACCATAGAGCGCATCTTTTTCCCTTTCCCAAGGAGACGCGACCGTAAGAGAGCGTCTCTGTTCTTTTCTGGATGCAGGAGCCAAACTCGGATGTCGTCACACCTATTCGCATCGGACAACCTGATGCTGTTACTATGTCCACAATCAAACAACGACATCTTCGAATGTCATCTTGAACGCAGTGAAGGATCTGGAGTATACCGCGCAGCAGCTTGTCCGTGCCCATAATTTTACTTCCGAATCTGCACCTGGTCGCGCCCAAGGCTCAGCGATCCGATCGTGGGAGTGACAAACGACGGTTCGGGGAATATCCATTGCGTGGCTCTGGGGCAGGAGCCGCCCCCGCCGGAAATGTCGAGGAACATCGTGCAAACCAATACGACAGCCAATCTCATGGCCGTGCTCATGACCTACTCCCTTATGAAACAGAAACTCGTTTCGGACATCGTAATGCTACTGCCACTATCCCCCAAAAGGGCAGCTCATGGCGTCACACTATATTGGACACCCCATAGACGCAAAAGTTCCTCCAAATCTGGCCGGGTGTGGCCAGTTTGGGCGGCATCACCACATGACCATGCTCCTGCTCGTCATTCCCGCGAAGCCTGCCCTCGCGAAAGCGGGGGACGGGAATCCAGAAGGGACCCGCCGGTCCCTGGACAATCAGAGTAGCACAAGCATCTTGCTTGTGATCCTGCTCAAACAGGATGCTCAAGCCGCTCTGGATCCTCCGGTCAAGCCGGAGGATGACCGTATAGGCCTTGCCAGAAAATGTGGCCACACCCATCTGGCTTGAGCCTGAATTGCCCATTGGAAAATCAGCGACAAATCTGTAAAAATAAGAAAGTCTGCGGACCGCGAATGATAAACCGCTTATCATTTGTCTAACGCCAGGTGCGGACCGCAGACTCTTTTTTCACCTTTTCCTATAGCCGGCGACAGGCCCGACTATCCGATCGCCTTGCTGCCTTTCTCACCCGTGCGGATCCGGATACACTCCTCGAGGGGCAAAATGAAAATCTTGCCGTCCCCGATCTCACCGGTCTCGCCCGACCGGGCGCCCTTGATAATCGCCTGGATCGTCGATTCAACAAAATTGTCATTGACCGCGATTTCCAACTGGATCTTCCGCAGCAGGTTGCCATTCTCCTTTACCCCACGGTAGACCTCCGTGATCCCCATCTGCCGACCGTGACCCAGCACCTCGCTCACCGTCATCAGATTCACTTCCGCCTTGTACAATGCCGCCTTCACTTCCTCCAGCTTGTGCGGCTGAATAATCGCTATGATGAATTTCATGGCTATGGACTCCTTTGTATCGAAATGAGTATCCTGTTATTCCACCAACGTATACGCCCGCTCATGATGCTGCGTCAGATCCAGACCGATCACCTCGTCCTTCTCGCTCACACGCAGACCGATCAGGGCATCAATCAATTTCAGAAGAATAAAGCTGACCACGAAACTGTAAACGACGGTCACCACCACAGCCAGGGCCTGCTCCCCGAACAATCCCGCGTTTCCATAAAAAAGCCCGTCCGCTCCAGATGAATTGACGGCCTTGGTCGCAAAAAGCCCCGTCGCCAAAGCACCCCAGATTCCGCCCACTCCGTGCACGCCGAAAGCGTCCAGCGAATCGTCATATCCCAGCTTCACCTTGATCACGCTGACCATCAGGAAGCACAGAATGCTCACAAGAATACCGATAATGATCGACGAAACGGGAGTAACGAACCCAGCCGCCGGAGTAATCGCCACCAAACCCGCCACCGCGCCCGTCACCGTACCGAAAATAGTCGGCTTGCCGTTACGCATCCACTCCAGAATCGCCCAGGTCAAACCCGCCGCCGCTGCCGCCGTGTTCGTCGTTACGAATGCACTCGTGGCAAGCCCATTGGCCGCCAGAGCACTGCCCGCGTTAAAACCAAACCACCCAAACCAAAGCATTCCCGCGCCAAGCACGGTGAACGGCAGATTGTGCGGCGGAGTCGGGGCGTTATCGTAACCCTTGCGCTTGCCAAGCACCAACGCCGTCGCAATCGCAGCCAACCCGGCGTTAATATGCACAACCGTCCCCCCGGCGAAGTCCAGCGCTCCGCGCGCCTTGAGCCATCCGCCGTCACCCCACACCCAGTGCGCCACCGGATCATACACAAACGTCACCCACAAAATCGTAAAAATCAGGAACGCGGAGAATTTCATCCGCTCCGCGAACGCTCCGATAATCAACGCCGGCGTGATGATCGCGAACATCGCCTGGAAAATCATAAATGCCTGATGCGGAATCGTTCCCGCGTAGGCCGGGAAGGGATCGAACCCCACTCCCTTTAACCCAAACCATTCCAACCCGCCCCAGAAACCCTTCCCAGGAGCGAACGACAAACTGTACCCGAACAGCACCCACTGCACACTGATCACGCACATGATGATAAAACACTGCATGAGCATGCCGAGAATATTCTTCCGACGAACCATTCCGCCGTAGAAAAACGCCAAACCCGGCGTCATGAACAGCACCAACGCCGCAGATATCAGCACAAATCCCGTGTCCGCGCCGTCAATCTTCGAAACCGGCCCCGGCGATTGACCAAACGCCCCCTCCGATAACCCTCCCAGAACCAGCATCATCAACCCAATCAGACTGCTCTTCCGTTTCCACATACACAACAACCTTTCACAAGTATGATCCAACGAAATACGTTGCCTTCTTATCAGGCAAAGGCAATCAGCGTGCCATACCCCCTCTCAGTCACCCTAGCGATTTAACCACAACAACTTACAACTCCGCCCATCACTTCCTGCCCCCGCAACCTGTAACAACAAAATTGTGGGAATCACGACCGATTTTACATTTTTGAAAAAAAAGAGAGGCGACAGTGGGTATCGCCTCTCCGTTTGGATCATACTGCTATTTAGTTGTCGCGTCAGGTTTTGTTATAGGGCATCATCTCCTTTCTCCCCCGTACGAATCTTGATGGCCGTATCCATGGGGGAAACAAAGATCTTCCCATCGCCGATCTCGCCGGTCTTGGCCGCCCAGGCGATCGCCTGAGAAATCTTCTCGACCCCGGCATCATGAACCACGATCTCCAGTTTGATCTTCGGAAGCAGATCGACCTTGAACTCCCGGCCGCGGAACTGCTCCTTCAAACCTTTCTGCTTTCCATGTCCTTCAATCCGCGTCACCATGATCCCGGGGCATCCCAGACCACTCAACGCATCCATCACATCTTCCAACTTCTCAGGACGTATTACCGCTTCAATCTTCTTCATAATTGCAATATCCTTTCTCACATTAACCATTGGCTGTATAGAAGTTCGGGTAAGCCGGCGTCCCGTGCTCAGGGATGTCCAGACCCTTGATTTCTTCACCGGGGCTGACTCGAATGCCGAACGTCTTGTCCATCACCTTGAACATCACATACCCGAGAACAAAGGCCCACACAATCGCCGTGCCCGCCCCGATCAGTTGCGCCCCAAGCTGACCGAATCCGCCGCCGTAAAACAGACCCTTAACCATCGGCCCTTCAGTCGAGTAGTTCCCATACGTACCGTCGGCAAACAGACCGACCGCAATCAACCCCCACACACCGTTCATCCCGTGAACGCTTACCGCGCCAACCGGGTCGTCGATTCCCAGAGCTTCCCAACCGTACACCCCCAGGACTACAATCACGCCGGAAATTAACCCAATCACCACGGCGGCCCAGCCTTCCACCCACGCACACGGCGCGGTAATCGCCACCAGACCGGCCAGACATCCGTTCAACGCCATACCAACGTCCCATTTCTTCGTCTTGCACAATACCAGCAGCATCGCCACCAGCGATCCGGCGGAAGCCGCCATCGTCGTATTGACCGCAATCACGGAAATCCGCAAATGATGCGCATTAAACGTCGAACCCGGATTGAACCCGAACCATCCGAACCAGAGAATGAACGTACCCAGTGCCGCCAATGTGATACTATGACCCGGAATGGCCTTGGGCGTGCCGTCCTTGGCAAACTTCCCAAACCGTGGCCCCAACACGATCGCCCCTGCCAGCCCAACGAACCCGCCGACCGCGTGGACAACGCCCGAACCCGCGAAATCAAGAAACCCCATCCCCAACGGCAGTTGCGACAGCCATCCGCCGCCCCACACCCAGTGCCCATAAATCGGGTAAATGATCAGGGCAACCATGAAACTATATATCAAATACGCGGAAAACTTCAACCGTTCCGCCACGGCCCCGGAGACGATCGTCGCCGCCGTAGCGGAAAAAACCATCTGCCAGAAAAAGTCCAGATACTTCCCAACGTCATACATCTCCCCGCTCAAACACAAAGATCCCCATCCGATAATCCCGCCATGATCCGTCCCCTTCATCATGGCATACCCGACCGTGAAAAACACCAACGATCCGATCACGAAATCCAGCAGGTTCTTCGCCATCAGATTCGTCGCATTCTTCGCCCGGCAAAAACCCGCCTCCACCATCGCAAATCCCGCCTGCATGAACATGACCAGAAATCCGCACACCAGAATCCACACATAGTCGATCGGCGCCTGGGCATTCTCAGCCAGCGTCTTGGCGCCCGTCGGGTCCTGACCCAATACCTCCGCCAAACCCAACGGTCCCAGTAACGCCAGAAGCATCAAACAAAGCAAGCCCGTCCTTCGTCTTCGCATGACCACACAACTCCTTCAGGTAAACAAAAATGTAACACATACAGAACCACACACAAACACTCTATTCGCAAGGATCGTGCCATAGTCAACAAAATAACAATAACATACTGCCAACATTATCTTTACGATACTCTTTCATGAATATGGCATCAGGATATCTGTCCCAAAATTGTTCAAATGCCGTCCCAGTTTGACATTTTTGAATATTTTCCCAGCAGGTTCTCTTTGACGGGACGGAACGTTATAATAGGTCATATCTATTGGAAAGGACCAAGCTGTTGCTGTTCCGAAAACGCCGAAAACAATTTGAGGACCTCGTCCTCGTCGAGCTTCCCAGCCTCTTTCGGCTGGCGTTTCGACTTACGGGCGACCGCACCAAAGCCGAAGACCTGGTCCAGGAAACCCTCCTGCACGCATACCGCGCATTCGACGACGTGCAAATCCGTGAATACGGACTCAAACCCTGGCTTTTCAAAATCCTCCACAACATCTTTTTCAACGAATTCAACGCGCAGAAACGAAGCCATCTTCTGAAAGAAGAGCCGACCTGGGAACTCATGGCGGATCAGCATCCCGAACCGTGGCCCGAAGTGGACATCCACCACATCAACTGGGATCAGTTCGACGAAGAGATCAAACGCGGGGTCGAGTCGCTCACCCCGGAATACCGGATCGTTCTGCTGCTCTGGGCCCTGGAGCAACTGAGTTACAAGGAGATCGCCGAAATCTGCAACGTTCCCGTCGGGACGGTCATGAGTCGACTCTACCGCGCCCGGAAAGATTTGGCCGACAAGCTCGCCGGCTACGCCGAAACCCATCGTCTCAAGAACCACAACCACACCGTCAATCCGCCCCTGCCGGCACAAACGTTATCTCCGAAAGGAATTACCAATGGATTGTCGTGAATTTCGAAAACTATCCGCCGGCTACCTCGACGACGCCGTTCCTCCGGACCAGCGACAGGTCGTGGAGGAGCACCTCTCCAACTGTCCGATCTGCGCGGCGGTCACCAAGCAGATGCGGCTGATGCGGGAACGACTGCGATTGGCCCTGTGCAAGGACTGTTGCCCCGGGAACCTTCGCCAGAGGGTCGGTCGAAAGCTTCGATTTCTCGCGTTTCAACACTGGCTGACAAGTCTGTTTTCACCAAGGAGAAAGTAGACCATGACAACTCGAATGGCCCTCATCATGCTCTGCACCTGTTTTCTTGTCTCCAACCCAGTTGTAGCGGACTATGCCACTCTGGCCGACTGGTCCTCGTTGCCCCAACTCAAAACCGGTACCACCGCGGGATTGGCCAGCAGCTACGACCGCGCCGGATCAAATAACGACTTCAGCCAATACGACAACCCGTCCGGACTGCAACTCGACCCATGCCCCGCCACCGTCCGAACACTGACCGGACCGGGCGAGATTACGCGGTTCTGGATGCCGCACCTGACGGCAGGCCGTGCTTTTCAGGTGAAAATGTTCTTCGACGGCGAAACCACGCCGCGAATCGACACAACCAGCAGTGTCCTGCTCAACGGCAGCTACGCCTATATGAATGGCCCGCTGGTCACCACCGTCGCAGGCGGACAGGTCTGCTACGAGCCGATCGCATTTCAGAACTCGCTGCGGATAGAAACCTATAATCTCGATCTGCCCAACAACGCCAACGATTGGTCCTCCAATCGCCATTACTACCAGTACAGCTATCACCTCTTCTCCAGTGGCGGTCCCTCAGCCAGCTACACCGGCTCCCTCACCTCGCAGCAACAGCAGGATCGCAGCCAGGTGAACACCATGCTGACAAACGTCGGGAGCAATCCCGCCGGCAGCAGTTCGACCGCCACCGTGCTCAACCTGTCGGGACTCGCCGTCTCCGCAAACACATCCATCCCGCTCGCGCAGATCACCGGCTCCGGTGCCGTTCGTAAGCTGGCAATCAAAATGAATAATCCCACCGACGCCGAACTCGAGAGGCTACGGCTGCGGATACGCTACGACAACAGCAGCGCCAATGCCGTCGACGTTCCCGTCGCTCATTTCTTCGGCGCTGGCTACGGCAGAGCCGCCTATCAGTCTTTGCCGCTCGGCGCAGATCCCAACACCGGTTACTACTGCTACTGGCCCATGCCCTATCGCATCGGCATCGTCATCGAGTTGTACAACGCCACAGCCGCAACCATCAACGTCGATACGACCACCGTGGAGTACGAAACGCGCACCGTAGGCTATGACGAAGCGTACCTGCACGCGAACTTCTCCGTCGAGACCACGATCGGCGGTCAGCAGTATCATCAACTGCTCGACGTCCACGGCAAGGGCCACTACGTAGGAAACCTGCTGTGGCTTGCGAAACAAAACGGCATCACGTCTTACGTTCTCGAAGGCGACGACGTCATCACCGCCGACGGTCAGACGCTGCCGGGAACAGGCCTCGAAGACGCCTACAACGGCGGTTATTACTACAACTGGGTCGCCGCCCAGACCAATGAACCCGAAGGCGCCAAACCAACCAGCGCCACCCGGCCCTACAGCGGACTGCTGCAGATGAACCCCCTGCTCAACACGAGCGGAGCGTTCACCGGCGTCATCCGTGTCGATCAATACCGCTGGCATATCCCCGATTACGTCCCCTTTACAAACTCACTGAACGTCAAACTGGAAAACATCAACGGATACGCCGGCGTAACCTACGGCTCGACCGCGTTCTACTATCTCTTTGTCCCATTCGCCGGCGACGCCAACGAGGACGGCAAGGTGAATTTTTCAGACTACCTGACCATGAGCCAGAACTTCGGCGCCGTCGGAGCAGCCGGCACCATGTGGAGCCTGGGCGATTTCACCGGCGATGGAAACGTGGATTTTTCCGACTATCTGGTGCTGTCGACAAACTTCGGGACCGGCGGAACCAGCGATGGCGCAGAAACCACGGTAAAATCCCCATCAACCTCACAAATCACAGATAGCACCGTGCCCTGCCTGCCCATGAGCGTCATGGTGCTGGCTCTAGCCCTCGGCGGATCTGCCCTGTTGGGTAACCACGCGGAGTCGTCTCTGCGGCGATGAAATTCCTCCTACGCCCCCTTGGCCTGATTCGCCTTCTCCGCGTATTGCGTAAATGGCTTGACCAAATTCGCAAATTCCATGGGGAAAATGAACTTGGACGAAGCGCTCTCGCCGATGTGTTTCAAGGCCTCGAGATATTGGATCGCCATCGTCTTTTCGTCAAGCCGCTTGGCCGATTCGAAGATCTTATCCAACGCCAACGCGTATCCTTCCGCGCGGAGAAGCTGCGATTGACGAGCACCCTCGGCCTGGAGAATCGCGGCCTGCTTCTCACCCTCTGCCACCGTGATTCGCGCCTGACGAGTACCCTCTGCCTCGGTCACCACGGCACGCCGGGTCCGTTCCGCCGACATCTGTTTCGTCATCGCCTCCTGAATTTCACGAGGCGGTATGATTTCCCGGATTTCCACCGACGTCACCTTCACGCCCCATCGCTCCGTCACCTCGTCCATCTTCGTCCGGAGCACTTTGTTGATCTGCTCGCGTTTCGCCAGCACGTCATCGAGCGGAATATCGCCCACGACGGCGCGAAGCGTGGTCGTGGCGATCCCCTGCGAGGCTCCCGCGAAATTGGCCACTTCGACGACCGATTTCACCGCGTCCGTCACCTTCCAGTAAATGAGAAAATCGATGCTGATGGAGGCATTGTCCTTGGTGATGGTCGTCTGGCGGGGAATCTCCAGGTACAACTCCCGCAAATCCACTCGGACGGGACGGTCAATGACAGGAATGATGACTACCAGCCCCGGACCCTTCTGACCAATGCACCGCCCCAGACGGAAAATCACCAGCCGCTCGTACTCGGCCACAATTTTGAAAATGGACGTTATAATGATGATCGCAATGAACGCAACAAAAATAGCCGCACCCAGACTTAGTGGCATAGCATGTTCTCCTTTAATGGTTATGGGTTGACATCACATACATTGATCTTGCGAACCTTGAGAGTCAGTCCCTGGACCGATACCACCTCGATCTTGGAACCTTTTTCGATGAATCCCTCGATACTCTCCGCCGACCACTGCTCGCCCCGGACATGAACCACGCCCAGCGGGTCCAGATCCGTCTGGGCAAACCCATTTGAACCGGGAATATCTTCAACGCCCATGATCACCCGCGATCGCTGGGCCTTGATCACCAGCCAGAGCACGAACAGGAAAAAGACCGCCGTCGACCCGCTCCCGGCAACAATCAACTCCCACGGCACTCGTCCATAGGGCGAAGCGGGAAACAGCAGAAACGATCCCAGAATGAAGGAAATAATTCCCCCCACCGTCAAAACGCCATGCGTGGGCGTGAACAAATCGGCCGTGAACAAAATGATGGCCAGAACAATCAGCAGCGCACCCGCCAGGTTCACCGGCAGGACGGACAGGGCAAGCAATCCGAGAATCAATGCCAGCCCGCCCACCACACCGGGAAAAATCATACCGGGATTGGCCATCTCAAAATACAAACCCCAGATACCGAGAATGATCAGAATATACGCGATCTGCGGATGACCCAGAACCTGAAAGAACCGCTGGATCCAGTTGGTTTGCTGATAAACGACCTCGCTGCCCCGGGTGCGAAGCACATACGTCTGACCGTTAAGCACCATCTTTCGCCCATCAATATCAGCCAGAAGATCGGTCGGGCTTGTCGCGATCAGATCAATCACGCGAAGCTTCAACGCCTCATTCGCCGAAATGGATTTGCTCTCACGCACCGCACTTTCCGCCCAAGTCACATTTCGACCCCGAAGCTCCGCGAGCGAACGAATATAGGCCACCGAATCATTCACCGCCTTCTCCGACACCGTCCCCCCTTCCAGCCCCACCGGATGAGCCGCCCCGATATTGGTGGCCGGTGCCATGGCCGCAATGTGTGAAGCCAGAACAATAAACGTACCCGCCGATGCCGCGCGCGCCCCTTCAGGCCAAACGTACGTCACAACCGGAACATCACTCTTGATGATCGACTGAACGATCTCACGCATCGAATCGTCCAAGCCGCCCGGCGTGTCCAGTTCGATCACAATGCACTCATATTCCGAACGTTTCGCCTTGTCGATATGATCCGTAAGATAGTCCGCCAACGTCGGGCCGATCATTCCCTCCGCCTTGAGAATCTTCACCTTGCGACCCGACGACTTCTCCACCACCGGCGCCGTAGTCTGGGCGCGGAGAGATAGACCTGCCAATCCAAGAATCATCGCAACGATGGCAAACCGCCCAATCCCGCGTATTCGTACCATTGCCCGCCCTCACTTGTTTCGAGTTATCGCCTACATTATCAGTCTTTCTTCTCGACATGTCAACCACGATCAAATCACGGTAATCCCCGCCCAGCCTCCCAAGAGATCAGATTGCCTGATGACTCAGACGCCCAAATGTGGTAAACTCCTGTCCCGGATAAGGCTTTTGGCAGGATTATCTATGGCAGAGCGAATTGTCAGATCGCCCTCACCGAAGCAGTTGGAACTGCTGCGTCACCTGTACCGATTCCAGCGAAAACACGGCTATGCACCGACGCTCGATGAACTCGGACGAAGCCTGGGGATTACCAAAGTCAGTGTGTACCAATCCGTACGTGCGTTGGAGAGGAAGGGCTTGCTCAGCCGGCTTCGAAACAAGTCACGCTCGCTCCAGATCACCGAAGACGGAAAGCTCCTCCACCTGTTCGAGGACTCCGGCCCCGCCTGGAAACTCGTGGGCCAGTTCCATACCACGGGAACAATCAAATTCTACAACACCCCACGAAAGGTCGATCCCGACCTGCTCATTCAGAGATACCGGCACGCAAGCCTGCTCAAAGTGTCCGGACCGCCGCCGGGCGACCGGACGGTCCGCGATGGCGATTACCTGCTCATCGAACCGCTTCGCGACAAGCACGATCATCAACTCGCCCTCGTGCAGACGAGAATCGACAAAATCGAACTATGCAAGTTCCACCGCAAACAAGGCCGGCTGTTCATTCAAAAAATCGATATCGTCCCTACCATGACCCCCATACGCCACGCCGATATCCTCGGTGTGGTCGTCGGATTAATACGCACCTATTAGAAAAAGGATTCACCATGGAAAGATCCGTCTTCAACGTCATCAACTTCGGCGCCAACGGAAACAGCAAAACGCTCAATACCCAACTCATTCAAAAAGCAATCGACGCCTGCAGCCAATCGGGCGGCGGGACCGTCTACTTTCCGCCGGGCGATTTTCTTTCCGGCACACTTCACCTTCGCAGCAACGTCACACTCTACCTGGAAGCGGGCGCCACGCTTCGGGCCAGCAAACATAAAAAAGATTACGCGTTCTTCCCCACAAAAGGCACACCCCTGAGCGAAAGTTACTTCCTCTACGGCAAAAATCTCAAAAACGTCACCATCGAAGGACGCGGCACGATCGAAGGGCAAGGGCCTGCCTTCTGGACGCGAAAAATGATCAACCACGTCGTCTGGGGACCCAAGGAATATCGCCCAAGGGGCTTTATCTATCTGGTGGAATGCGAAAACATTCTCTTCCGCGATATAACGATCCACGACTCCCCCTGCTTCACGATCTGGCTCCTGGGCTGCAATAATGCCGACATCCGCGGCCTGACCATCCTGAACCATCGCAAGGGTCCCAATACCGACGCCCTCGACATCGACTGCAGCAGCAACGTCCGTATCTCCGACTGCCACATCGACGCGGGCGACGACTGCGTCGCCCTCAAGAGCGATGCCTGCCGCCTGGGGTTCAAAAAGGCGTGCGAAAATATCACCGTCACCAATTGCACCTTCTCCTGCTCCGCCTGCGCCATCCGAGTGGGATACGAGGGCGACTCGCCGATCCGAAACTGCGTCTTCGATAACCTGATCATTCACAACACCGATATTGGAATCGACATTGTCACCATCGTGCTGGATAAGACCAAGCATGAGGTGATCAATATTTACGAAGGTCCCGAAATCGAGCGAATCCTCTTTTCCAATATCGTCATGACGGATGTGAACCGCCCGATCTTCCTGTGGCAGGGCAAGGAAGGCAACGCGAAGCTCAAGGGCAGGATGGAAAACATCGCCATCCGCAACCTCATCGCGTCGGGCACCAACGGCTCGTTCATCGGAGGCCTGCCGGAAAAGCCCATCCGCGGAGTGGAACTCAGCCACGTCAAATTGATCGCGCGGGGCAACATGAAAACCGACGTCGTCGCCACACCCTGGGTCTGGGGCTGCGAACCCACACCATGCGGACTCCACGCAAAATTCGTCAACGGCCTGAAGCTGCACGATGTCCAGGTGGAATGGGAAAAGGCGTCGGGAAAATGGCAGAACGCCCTGCGATGCGAGGACGTGGAAAATATCGACCTCGACGGCCTCCAAGCCAAACCCTTCCACGAAAAATCCAACATCCCCGCCGTCCATCTCGACCGCTTCAAGGGATTATCCGTCCGCCGATAATCCTGCAGGATGGGGTTTCTTGACTCATCACTTCTTACTCCAGGGCACTCTCGCCCGCCAGAAACCGCTACCGCTTTTTCCCGCGATGAACAAAGGCATTTGGTTGACGAACCACTGGATGTGTGGTTAAATGGGCTCTTTGTGCAGAAACACTTTCGTCCCTCTCGAAGTGTTCGTCTTGGTTCAAAGAGGGAATGTGTTGTGGGCCGTGTCATACGGCCGTAGGAGAATGCACTTGAGTACTGGTACGGTAAAATGGTTCAATCAGCAGAAGGGTTTTGGCTTCATTACTCCCGACGATGGCGGCAAGGATCTGTTCGTGCACAAGTCCAACATCGGCGAAGGCGTGTCCCTGCGGGAAGGCCAGAAGGTGAACTTCGAAGTCGGTGAGGGTCGCAAAGGTCCGGAAGCGACCAAAGTCAGCCCCTGCTAAACAGAGCACTCGTCACACCTTGACGCAGTAGAATCTCATCACTTGTCCGATTGGGTCGTGGGATAGCGGTAATCGACTGGTTTCTCGTCTGGCGTTGATTTTTCCGTGAGGGAATGCTGTTTTTACTGCCCCCCTGGATTGTCGACCAGACTGATCCCGCCGGAGCAGTTTCCACCGTAGGATGGGCCGCGCCACCACCTTTCCTCTCTTCTTCTGTAGAGGCACGGCACGCCGTGCCCTCTTCTTTTCCATTCGATGTTGGACGTTGACTGTTGGCTGTTGGATATTCACCATCCCCAGCTCCATCGCCTCCCGCGCCCACCGAACAATCCCCGTCTATTCGTGCCGTAAATCGCGAACCGCATCCATCGAAATAGACGTCTCGCCGTTCGGACCATACTTCAGAAATACCTGTGTCTCGTAAAGAACAAACCCCACGAACCGCCCGTCATCGCGAACCCGGCGATACTCCTCGTGCAAAGAATTCGGACGAATATAGCGGTTGAACGTGAGCGGAATATTTCGTTTCCGGCACAGATCAATCAACTCCCTGCCGACCTGATCGTCGAACACCTGGTCAAACTTCAGCGAGAAAAATCGGAACATACCCTCATCCAGCAGCCCTTCCGCAATCCAGGCCCGCCAGTCGAAATTCAGGTTGGCTGGATACGCCAGCCGACGACAACGCGGCGGATCCTCACGATACCAGTCGATCTGGAAATTGATCCGCATGCGCTTACCCTGCGACGAAATCATCTGCTTGCACTTGCGGAGAAATTCCGTGTACGCCTCGCCGCGAACCTTCGCGATCGTCGCCCGATCGATCTTTCCCACCCGGGCGCATCTCTCCAGAACCGCCGGATTGTACCCGTATTCCTCCGGATAATCCGTGTGCGTGCTGTGATTCTCCTCGCGGAAATCAACGCCGTCCACCCCGGCCTCCAGAATCTCGCCCAGACACTCAAGCCAGTACGCCTGCACCGCCGGCTCCGTCTCGCACAACGCCCCAGGCAGATACTCATTCCGCCCCCGCGCATACCCGATCAGACCTCGCTGACCCGAGCCGTTCGGCTCGTCCAGACAATGTCGCATCCGCCCATAACCATGATCATACACCAATCCCCAATTCCGGAAATCCACCTGAAATCCCATCCAGATCGCCGAGCCCGGCGCGAAGACGCCGGGAACCTCTTTCCCATTCTCGTCCAGCGCCATCATCATGTCCGGGCCCACGTTCTCAAAATCCGCCGGCCCCTCCGCAAAATCCGTCGTCACCATGATAAACGGATCCGTCAGCCTGAACCCCGACAACGTCAGCACCCGCACCGGATCCCCCTTCCGCGTGATCAGATTGTCCTCGATGTCATAAACGTCCTTCGACGACGGCTCGACCGCGTCCTTGAAATCAAACTTCAGGTCCAGCTTCTGATATCGATAATTCAACCGGCTCGTCCAGATCTGAAGATGCTCTTTCGTGATCCGCGTCGGCGAGGCATCCTTCTTGAAAAGCTTTATCGCACAAATGGGAATCGATGCGATATTCGCGGGAAGATCGCCCGTCCGACGGCGAATGCGAAGATGCGGATTATCGACGACGAACCGGTCACACCACGACAACCGTCCGCCCAACTGCCCCAGACGCCCGTACATCTGGGCCTCCGGCGAACCCTCCGGAAACGACATCGCCGGACCCGTCTCGTATGGCTTGAAATAGGCATAAATCTCCATCCCATGCCGATGCGCCGCCTCCGTCGCCACCCGCAGCGGATTCCCCAGCAACTGATACGTGGCGGCAAAAT
Source organism: uncultured Phycisphaerae bacterium (assembly GCA_964563935.1). Classification (GTDB taxonomy): domain Bacteria; phylum Planctomycetota; class Phycisphaerae; order JAAYCJ01; family JAAYCJ01; genus JBAZZQ01. Next base: position 15,219 of record CAZLZE010000096.1, read on the forward strand.
TCCTCCACAATTCGCCGGGAAATTTCGGATCGATATCGAGCGGAGGAACAAAATACCCGCCGTGCCCGTCGCCGTAATAACTCCAACTGACACGCGAAACCCCCTTCTCTCGCAGAACCCGCATCATCGAGTCGATATGTTGCGCAGAGATCGGCTCCTGGGCAAACAACGCGTCATCAGGAAAATCAACCAAAGCCTCAAGTGCAAACTTGCCGTTATCAGCCATCGATGGCTCCTTATCCAAAACTCCGACCATTCTGAGAAGCCCACCGCCCTTTTTCAAGGCCAATCTGAAGCTTCGATGGCGTTCATTCGACTACTTGGTCGAAAAAATATCGCGAGGATTGTCCACCAGAATCGTCCGGATCTGCTCCTCCGTCACGCCTGCGTCACGGAGCATGGGCAGGAACTTCAACAGCAAATAATCGTAGCCGATCCCGTGGTAATGCTTCAGCAGGAGCTTGCGTATCGAGTCCTGCGAAATTGTAATCCGATGCAGATGCCCGCGATCGATCAGGTCGCGCACCCAGCGGGCCTTGTCCGGGTCCTTCAGCGCCACAACCTGCTCATAAATGTACCCGATGCAGTCGATCCCCAAATAAACGCCCTTATCGGCAATGGCGAATAGCCGATCCCTCCCCAAAGGATTCGTCGCCAGATGCCCGATGATGATCTTCTCAGGCCGAACGCCGTTCCGTGTCAGCACATCAATCTGCGCAAGACCCATTTCCCCCGCCCAGCAATGCGTGGACACGGGCAGACCCGTCTCACGCGCCGCATACGCCACCGCCGTAAATACTTTCTCCTCCAGCACAGTCATCTTCGTCTGCGGATACCCGTTCGCGATCTCCGCAAAAATCCCCGGCCGAATCGTCGTCCCGTCAATCCCCTCCCGAACGTCGCGAATCATCCGCCGCGCAAGCTCGTCCGCCGTCTCCGTCTTAACGTATTCCGGATACGAACATTCCTGGTAAAATCCCGTTGACGTGATAATGTTCACGCCCGTTGCCTCGGAAATCTTCTTCAGTCCCCGCACGTCCTGACCCAACCCCACGCACGTCAGATCGACAATCGTCTTGCCGCCCGCAGCCGTAAAATACTTCATCTCCCCGATCGCCACGTCGACTTCATCCACCACCATATTGTAGTCGTTGCCGCTAAAATCCCCGTTGGCCAGCAAATGCTCGTGCATCAACGTCACGCCCATCCGCTCCACCGGAATCTCACCGCATACCGTCATCACATTCATGTTCACACACTCCTTTTCCCCACCAAAATACATCCCTGGCCGCAAAATACAATCGTCCTCCCGCAAAATAACGACCTCAGACAACTCAGTATCTTCTCTTTTCGCTTAACAATGGTCGGTACGACCACTTCCTATCTGTCTCTCTCGTGTCAACCCGACCTGCGGGCCGCGAAACGATGCTTGCCGGGTCCCAGAACAGCGGGCAGTGCGTCGCAAACATACCCTCGCGGCGCCTCCGCCTGACACTCGCTGCCCTCGGGCACCGTGATCGACAGCGAAAGCTTCTCCCCTTCCCGCCGCCACGACGCCTCAATAAGCCCCGCCGACGACGGTATGGCCCCGGATGCGTGCTCCAGATTCCCCACCATGGGGCAGAACCGAAACCGACCAAAACCTTCACCCACAGGCGATATCCCCAGCATACGCGTCGACAACGTCAACGCGCCTCCACCGCCCCCGCCGTGAATGCTGACAAATCCCATTCCCGATTCATACGCGCTGTCGCCCCAGCCTTCGGGAAGCGTCGGAAAGTCCGTACGACCCATCACCGGCGCATACCGGCGACTCATGTAGTCAAACATGTATCCATCTTCCCCGCAGGAACACATCGCCTCTGCCACATAGAACATGTAAAGCGGCGATACCGGCGTGACGTCCTCGGACCTGTTCTTCAGGTTGTCGATAATCCGAGCCCTCTGACGATCATCTGCCACCCCTGCCAGCAACGCCAGCGCGTTGAGCATCTCACTATAGGTGTCCGCCCGCCCGCTATCGGTATAAAAATCGGCGAACAACCCGCGATTCTCGTCCCAGAACAACCGGCGAATGGCCAACCGAGTCGTATTCTCCAACGCCTGCCATTTCTTCGCGTGCTCCGAAAAACCAAGCTTCGACGCGCACCAGGCGAGGTCCGCCAGGAATTGCACGTACGCCGAATTGTACCCCAGCATCGCCCCGGACAAGTTCATCCGGTTCCACTTCTCATAGAGCGGCCAGTCAAGCCAGTTGATCGGCGGCATATTGAACAAAAGACCATTTCTGTCGGTCTGACGCTCAAACCACTCAGCCAAACGAAGCAAAACGGGATACTGCTTATCGAGAAAGCCCGCCTTCGGAAACCACTTGTACCGGCGAACAACGGCCTGGGAATAGAACACCGCAATACCCGGAATCACCGAGTACGACGCGGATTTGAACGGCCGCGTATCACTGGCAAATCCGCGATGCTCCGCGCTCGGCTGCATCAACGGAAACTTCCCGCAGGAAAGCTGCGTCCTCGGTGTCAGCTTGAACTGCGTCTCCGTCGCCGCCAGATCCCCGCACGACACATAGTAACACAGATGCGACTGCTCGATCTCCGTAACCATCACATAGTACGCCCGCTCCCGCACGGGGTCCATGATATACGTGTCCTGAAGGTGCATGAGGTTCGTCTCGATCGCCGCCTTCCACAGCATGTTCAGCGTCTTGTCCGAACACTCGAACGAACCCGTCCGATTCACCGGGTAACAGTGCGCAATACAATGGCAGCTCTTGACCGAAACCTTCCGCCCGCCCGTGCGAAAAACCACCGTCACATAGCGAAACGCGGTGGCCACATTCCACGGATGCCACGATTGCGCCCCATCCTTCGCGACGTACCGCGCCGCGAACCGGCTCACGCCGTCAACCCCTGGACATCTGCCGTCCTTCAGCACGTTGGAGTACGCGAACTCCACCACGTCCCCTGCCGAACCTTCCATCTCGATACACGGCACGCAATTGTAAGGCCGGCCCAGATCAATCACGATATACGGGTCTTTCCCCTCGATCGAACGCACTTCCATACTACCCGACAACAGCGCTTCCAAACTCACGCCCGGAAGTTCACCCGGCACATATTGGCTGCCGGCAAGACGCTCCGCGACAGCCGTCTCCGCGGACAACTCCGCCGAATGCGATACATACCCCATCTGAATAATCGCCGCCGCCTTGACCGGAATCTCGTCCAATGCCGGCGTCAGCCTAGGCTCGAGATATTCCCAGCACGACGCGTTATCCAACTCCTCCCAGCGATTATTCACCGAAAGAATAATCGAGTCCGACCAGTCGCGATCGTCGAAATCCGTAGCATACCAGTCGCACGGGTCAACGCCCGCGCGGTAGCATTCCACAAGCAGCCCCTGACAGCTGTTGACCAGCGGCGCGGAATTGTCCCATCCGTCGCACGCACGCGTCTTCCACGACGGGCCAGTAAATACCCGCTGAATCTCCCCGCGCTGAAGCGATATATCCGCCTCCGCCCACAGGCCCGCCCGCTGATCGGAGCAAAAACAATTCGTGCTACCATGCCAGAAGACCATCACGGCAATCGTGTTCTTGCCCTTGCGAATATGACGGGTAATGTCAAAGGAATCGTAAAAACTCCACTGCGGCAAGACGCTGCGGCACGGGCCTCTGCCGATATACGCGCCGTTGCAGTAAACAATGAACTTGTCCCCCGCTGTAATGCGGAGAACAGCTCTTTCATGCCCTTCCTTCACCTCAAACGTCTTGCGAAACATCCGATACATCGGCTTGCCGAGAACCGTCTCACCGCGGCCGGTGGTCACCCAGATAAACCGCCCGTTCCAATGGCCGGGATACCCGCCCGACAACCCCTCGCGCGTGTCCGATCCCGAAACAAATACGCAATCGCCGCTCAATGTTTCCATGAATGCACTCCGTAGTTTGCAGATCCTTGGGGTTAGCCGATTACATCCCTATTCGTGTTTTGATATTTGCCCGACAGGTTCCGGGCGGAAGGCAAAGAAATATCATCTCCAACTCATGCCATAAGTTGCCTCATTTGGCCTCATCAGCGGTTCCATCAGCCACAATTCTAAGAACATCCTCCCCTGCCCGTCAATCGAATTGTCCCCCCCGCCCCA
>CAZLZE010000097.1:0-19339 GCA_964563935.1 uncultured Phycisphaerae bacterium
AACACAAAGAGTAACCTCTATAACAGCATCGCGCCAGTAAAATTAGTCAGACACGATAAGATATGTAGACATCCAGAACCGCGGAAGATGGATGAGATTATTCATTCCATCTCTTGGTTCCCGACTGGCAGGCGTACCGCGATCGGCCTGGACGATATATATTACAGCACAACCTCTTTCCTGGGTAATTCGAAGAAGATCGGCGGGCCATATTCGGAAAAATCGAATAGGGCCAAAGCCCGGCCTCCGTCGTAGTCGAGAACCCGCAATTCATCGGTCTCACTCAGATCCTCGCAGACCACATCAAAATGACTCCCGTAATGCTGACGGACGCTCTCGATGGGAAGCTCAAACGCAATAAACTTCACAATTCCTTTGTCTGCGAGTTTGCGGACCACTGTCGGATCGACCAGAGAATCGAAACAGGTGACAATAACGAGGGGGCCGGAGTCTGTGAAAACGATACCACTTTTCATAACATACCTCCCGGCCAGAAGGCCCTATGAGAATGGATAACCTCACTCCTCAATTATAACCTTCCGGGCAACAGATAGCCACCCCTGGCACTAAGACGAGGATGAATGGATCCCTTAAGACCGATCGACCTTAAGCACCTTCCATTGCGTGGTTTATGCTAATTTTAGCCCAGGCCGAGTCGAGCCAGGATCGCCTTGGGCTGCGAGTAGTCGGGAATAATGATGTCGGCGCCGGCCTTGATGAGGCGGGACCGCTTGGTATGGTTCAGACCATAGCGGCGGACCTCGTCTGAGGCCACGCCGATGGCCAACCCCCCGACCTTCTTGCATAGCCGCAATTCCACCGGACCATCGCCGATACAGACCAGTTCCGCTCCGGACAAGTGGTTTTCCCGGAGGATCTGCTCGATCACCATCTTCTTGGCCGACCCCGAGCCCTGTCCCGCCCAGCCGTAAATCCTTCCCTCAAAGTGGCTTGCGTAGCCCAGGTACTGCGCCTCGCGAACCACGTCCGCGTGATCCGTTCCGCTCGCCAGGTAAAGCTTGATCCCGCGATCATGCAGGGCCTTGAGGAACTCCGGCGCGCCTTTGATCGTATAATCACCCGTATCAAGCTCGCCGCGGTGGAGTTTGTCCGTCCGCTTGTGAACCATGTCCATCAGGGCCTGGTTGTAGATCCCCTTATAGCCGGCGGCATCGAGGATCTGATCCTCCGGAACCACGCCGAACTGTCGCACCATTTTTTCCAATGCCTGCATCTGGACGATCGTCTCAATCCCCGTCGACTGGTCAATATACTCCCTTACCCGGCGGACGACCCGCTGGTACAGTTCCTCTGAGGCGTCCAGGTAATGCTCGCCGAGGATGGCTTTCACGAACACTGGCTCCATGATCTCCTCCCAGCCTTGGCGGAGGGTGGAAATCGTCCCGTCGTGATCGAAAATCACATGTCTGACCGGTGCGTCACCGACCCTGATACCGTCATTCACAATCTCAATTTCCGTGTTCTGCCAGAATTGCGACTTGCGGATATCTTCCGCCACTTCCGGGTGATACATGTAATCGCACTCGGCGGCGACGGTGAGAATTTCCTGGGGTGTGGCGGTTCCCGTCTGCCGGAGCTTCTGAACCACGACGGCGGCGGCGAAATTCCCGATTTCAATCGCCTCAGCCATCGTCGCCCCGCCAGCCAGGGCGGCCGTCAGGGCGGCTGACGTCGTATCGCCCGCGCCGCAAGGATCAATCTGCCCGAGGATGAGAATTCCCGGTACGAGTTGAACGTCCTTTCCGTCGAACCCAAGAATCCCTCGGTCCGAACGGGTGATGACCACCGATTTCCCCACGCGACTATGGATGGTCTTGGCGAACTCCACCAATTCCTCAATCGTGACCGCCTGACCGACTTCGCGATCCAGGCCGCAGAATCTCGCCGCCTCCGTCGCGTTGAGTTTGCAGATGACGTTGCGGTAGCGGTCGGAAATATCTCGCGCGTCCACGAGGATGACCTTCTCCGCGTGCCGATCGATCACTTTCTGCAGACCCGCGATCAGGTACTCGCTGTGAACACCCTTCTTAAGCTGTTGATTGATGACCAATCCGTCGAGATCCTTCATGGCCTCGTCCAGCGCCGCCAGCAACCGATCCACCGTCTCGTTGGAGATGACATTGAATCGGCCAAAGTCGATACGATCTTGTTCATCGAGGTCGATATACGGCTTGGCGTAGACATACGTCGCCCAGCCTTCCTTCTGAACGATCATGCCGCGCGTATCGACCTTCCCGCGACGCATCAGGTCGACCATCTCGCGCCCGAAGACATCATCGCCGATCACGCCGAAGGCCTTGACGTCCGCCAGCCCCAGGGCCGCCAGATTATTGACCACGTTACCCGCGCCGCCCAGACCGTAGTTCTGGCGGCATACCGCGTGCGTGGGCCGGCGCGTCTCTACCGAGTACTCCACGTTCGTCTCGTCCAGAAGCCAGTACGCATCCAGGCAGAAATCGCCGATCACGCCGATCTTCAAACGCGAAAAGTCACTGATCCGGCGGTTAAGTTCTTCAGGTTTCATCATGATCGATCATTTCTCCCACCGTCGAATAATTTCCTGGTAAAGTCGGGGAACCGTCAGTTTCTGGTTTCCCTGGATGGAAAAACCTTTTCCGCCGAACGCCTCGGGAATTCGTGTCGCCACGCTCTTATGATGGCGGAAATAATAGCAGCAGTCGCTTTCGTCCTTCATGGCTTCGACGCGATAGGGCTTGAGGTCGAAATCCGCGGTAATGATGCGCCGGGACGGCTTTCCGATATTCCCTGCCATCGAGACCGCCTTCAGCAGCACCTCCGGACCCGTCACCGCGGACCCCACGTTCAACGCCACCCCGCCCTCCGCCATCCGCGCCACCTGCTGTGTATATATAAGGAAGTCCCGGCCGGAGCAGCCGCCCTTGGCCGCCCCGTCGAAGTTCGGATGCTGATCGGTCACGTCCGTCCCCACACCCACGTGGACGGTCAGTGGCACCATGCGTTTGAAGCACTCCGCGATCACGGACACTTCCGGATTTTTGAAGGCAATCATCGGCACGCCAAGGCGCTTGGCGACCGCGCCGCGGAATTCCGCATCCCAGATAAACTGCCCGAGCGATTCACCGTAACCAAGCTGTCGCTCGTTTCCCTCCGCCAGGGCCGCGTTGATGTAGCCAAGCTCCGTCGCCATGCCGAACTGACCTTCCGGAAGGGCGTTGGGCACATGCTCGCTGGTCTCGCCGATCAAGGCCAACTCAAAATCGTGAATGACCCCCGCCCCGTTGGTGGCCACCAGGGATAGGATACCGCGCCGAACCAGATCCACCACGATCGGACCCAGCCCGTTCTTGATCAGATGCGCGCCCGTGAACCAGATCACCGGTTTACCCGCCCGGGCTGTATCGACCATGCATCTTGCCAACTCGCCGATGGCGGCTTCCTGCTCGCCGACGGAAAATGTTTCCGACAGAACCCGCTCCGCGCTCACCAGGTCCGATAGCTTCACCTTGTTCGTCCGCTGGGAGACGGGATAGGTGCGGATCGCCCCGGCGTCGAAGAAACCATATCGGCCTTTGTATTGCATTCGGGTATTCCTCAAAAAAATCCTACTTTTGCCCGTCACCTGCCACGATCAGATTCAATCCCTTCGCCCTGCATCCTTTTCGCATCGATGCCGTGGCCTTCTCCGTGATGAAACTATCAAACCGATCCAGCGACCCGATCCGGGACCCGAACCGTTGTCCCCATTTGCCGCTGGCAGCCAGCAGGACCTTTGTCGTGGATTGCCGCATGGCCTGACACTTCAGGCACGCCTCATCGTTCAGCAGACATGTCACGCCATACAGACTATCTATTCCGTCGGCGGAAATAAAGCAGGTATCGAAATGGAATTCCGAAATCTGAGCCAGGCTCGCCGGCCCGCTGATCGTCTGGGTGACCGGGTGAATTCGCCCGCTCAGCAAAGTGTGGCTCAACTCCTGTCTCGCCAGAACCAGGGCGATGGAAACGTCGTTCGTCACGAAGTGGATTGCACGATGCTGGGCCTTATCCAGCGATTGGGCCAGAGGCAGGATGCTCGTTCCCGCGTCCAGATAGACATATCCGCTTTCACCAAGCAGCGCCATCGCACGTCGGCCGATCGTCTCCTTCGCGGCGGTGTCCATTCGGCTGCGCTCGTTCAGCGGAACCGGAAACCCCACGCCCACGTCTATCCGTCGCACTCCACCGTGGATTCGCTTTGCCCGCCCCGTGCGATGCAAATCCTCCAGGCACCGCTGAACGGTCGATCGGCTGACCCCGAGCTTTTGCGATAGCGCCTTGCTCGTCCAGTACGGCTGGGTCTCCAGCAACTCCAGGATTCTGTCGCACTTCTGATCGTAGAACATATGTGACTATTTATAACCATTTGTGCATATTTGTCAAGGGCTTCCCCGCTCCGCCGTCTCCTCTATAACCAGCAGCTCGCTGCTCATGGGCGCAGGTAATCGCACCAGTACGCCCCGCTCGACCAGGTCGCTCCCCGACCGCACATGCCACTGGCCGCTGTTGTCTCCCATTATTCGATATGTCCTGCCTCGATCAATCCCTTTGGGTCTGAAGGTGAATTCCGATTCCGACGCCTGGCCCGCCAGCCGAAAGACTCCCACCACGGCCTTTCCCCGATCCGTTCCCGCGTGCTCCAACACGCACCAACCCTCCGGCTGATTCCCCGACAGCAGCGGCGTATGATGATAGACTTTACAGGTTGCGATCATCGGACGAATATGATTTCTGAACAACTCAAGGGCACGACGGATCTTCGATCGAAGTTCCGGGTTCAGGTCCTCCTGGTCCCGCCATAATCCAACGATCAGCGGATTGCCGCTTGCCTCGCTGCGACCCTTTGCCCTCTTTCCACCCTTCGCACTCTTCTCACCTTCCCATCGTCCTATCCCCCGTTGCTCGGACGAAGCTTGAAAAATTTCCGTTCCATGGATCGCACATATTTGGTCCAGTCGGAGTCCGGTTCGGAGTCGGCGATCTCTCGCTTGATCATCTCCAGCTTCGCGTCGAGATTGTCCAGATGATGCAGTGCCATTGCCTCGGACGTCATCGGAAGCTTCGGAGATCCGAACTCGTAATCGCCGTGGTGGGCGAGGATCATGTGCTGCAGCACCTGCAGCGTCTGCGGAGGAAATGGCTGGCCCGATTCCTGCTGCACCTTGCGCGCCTTCTGCTCCACCATCATCGCCCCGATGACCAGGTGCCCGATCAATTGCCCGCTATCGGTATATTTCAGGGCGACGTCCCACGCCAGTTCCTGCGTCTTGCCGATGTCGTGCAGAAATGTCCCCGTCAGCATCAGGTCCATGTTGATGCCCGGATACCGCGGCCCGATGAGCATCGCCAGCTCCAATAAATTCAGCGTATGCTCCAGGAGCCCGCCGAGGCAGGCGTGATGGAGGCTCACCGCCGCCGGCGCCTTCTTGAACTTCGCCATCAACTCCTTGTCGTCCACGAATTCCTTGACCAGGTACAGCAGCGACTTGTCCTTGATCGTCCGTAGAATCTCAAGCGTACGCTTGAACATCTGCTCAACATCTTTTTCGGTACAGGGAAGGAAATCCTCGATATTGATCTTCTGGTCGGGAAGCGTCGGCTGAATGCCTTCGATAATAAATTGCATCGACCCCTTGTAGTTCTCCGTCCGTCCTCGTACCTTCACGAAGCTCTCTGCGGGAAGCAGTTTGTACAGTTCTTCCGTGGCCTGCCACATCCGGGCGGGAATGCATCCGCTCTTGTCCGACAGCACCGCGTGAATATACAACGCCCCGTTCGTCGTGCTGCGAAGATCCTTTTCGGCAAGGAAAAAGATCTGATCGTCAATGATCGCGCCCGCCTGCAATTCCTTGATAAACCTTCTGGCCATTCTGGATTCCTTCAGGTAGATTGATATCGTGTCCGAGAGCGGAATAACCGCCGCCTCTTTCGCTAGTACCCTTATACGTCAAGTGATGAATGCTTGCAAGAGGGTGCTCTGCGATGCCGTTGTATCGCTCGATTACGGGAGTTAAGAAATGATCAAGGATACCCGATGCCTGTTGCCCGTCCTGGGACTCCTGGCCATCCTGCCAACCTGTGCCCGCGCCCAAACCACCACATCTTCGCCTGTGGAGAAGAAAATGCCCATCGAAATCGTCGCCCATCGTGGAGCCTCCGCCGATGCTCCGGAAAATACCCTCGCCTCCGTAAAACTCGGATGGAAACAGAACGCCGACGCCGTCGAGGTGGACGTCCATCTCACCAAAGACCACAACATCGTGGTCAGCCACGACGGTAACACCAGGCGAACTGCGGGTGTCGACAAGAACATCGTCGATCAGACCCTTCAGGAAATTCAATCGCTCGATGCCGGGAGCTGGAGAGGCAAGGAATGGATCGGCGAGAAGATTCCGACCCTCGCCGACGTCCTGGCCACCATTCCCGACAACAAGAGAATGTTCGTCGAGATTAAGTGTGGACCCGAAATCATCCCCGAACTCCAACGCGTGGTCACGGCCTCGAAAAAGAAACCCCAGCAGATCGCCTTTATCAGTTTCTCGCTCGAGGTCTGCGCCGAAGTCAAGAAAGCCATGCCAAAACACCAGGTCTACTTTCTCTGCGGATTTTCCCTGGATGAAAAGACCCACGCCTGGCGCCCGACCACGGACGAACTGATCGCCGCCGCCCAAAAAGCCAAGATCGACGGACTCGATATCGCCTGCAGCGGCCCCGTCGATGGCGAATTCGTGCGGAAAGTACACGCCGCCGGTCTGAAGGCCTTCGTCTGGACCGTCGACGATCCAGGTGCGGCGAAGCTCTTCAAAACAATCGCCATGGACGGAATTACCACCAATCGTCCTGCCTTTCTCCGAGAACAGCTTTCCGCCAAGTGAAGCAAACCGGGAATCGGATAATCAATCCTCTTCCATCACCTTCTTGCGGCGAAGGATGTGGTGGTAGTGTTGGGCGAAGCGGTGAGCTTCATCGCGGATTCGCTGCAGCAGCTTCAGGGCTGGGTCGTTCCGCGGCAATTTGATCGGATCATTCTCCCCGCCGGTGTAAATCTCCTCTTCCTTTTTAGCCAGGGAGATAATCCTCGGCGGCTGGATGGGCAGAGCGCCAAAAGCCTGCATCGCGGCCTTGCGTTGTCCGGGCCCGCCGTCGATGAGGATCAGGTCCGGCAACAGTTCCTCGCCCTCCGCCACGTGCCGATAGCGGCGCCCGACGACTTCCCTCATCATATCGTAATCGTCGCTCCGGTTGGCCGCGTATTTGATCTTGAACCGTTTGTACCCGCCCTTAAAAACCATACCGTCGATGAACTGCACCAGCGACCCGCAGGCTTCGCCGCCCTGAAGATTGGCGATATCAAATCCCTCAATAATTCGCGGCGGCTGGTCCATATCGAGGATCTTCGCCAGTCGCTCCAGTCCGTCCTTCGGGTCCTGGAAAAAGACCTCCGGCTGAACGTCCACATTCGGCTTGCCCGCCAATGAGAGCGACTCCATGGCCTTGATCTGATCGCGCAGCTTGGCCGCCTCCTCAAATCGCAACTCCTTCACCGCCTGCTCCATCTGCGTCCGCATTTCCTTGATCAGGGCCGACCGGCTGCCGGAGAGAAAACGAATCAGGCGCTTGATATCCTCGCGATACGCCTCTTTCGAAATCATCCCGCCGCAGGCCCCGGAACACAAGTGAATGGAATACAGCAGGCAGGGGCGCTCCCGCTTTTTCGCAATCTCCTCGCTCGTGATATTCCGTCGACAGGGGCAGAACCGGAAAATCTTCTGAAGCTCGCGATACGCTGCCCGCAATCCGCTGGAGTTGATGAAGGGTCCGAACAGCTTCGACCTCGGATTGGGCTCCCGCGTGATGAACACGGACGCAAATTCATCCTGGGTGGTAATCTCCAGGTAAGGATAAGACTTATCGTCCATCAACCTTTCGTTGTAGGGGGGCTGAACGTCCTTGATCAGGCGGTTCTCGTCCAGCAAGGCCTGAACTTCACTCTCGCATTCGATGTAATCAACATGAGCAACCTGCTTGACCATCTCGACGATGCGCGGTCCGCGCGTATTTTCCAGGTCCGCCGACGGCTGAAAGTAGCTGGCGACGCGCGAACGCAGATCGATCGACTTGCCGATATACAAGACTCGCCCCTGGGCGTCCTTGAACAGGTACACCCCCGGCGCCTTCGGCAAGCCGGCGATCTTCTTTCGCAAATTTGTAAAAGACTCTCGATTTACATCGCCCATAGCTTAAAATTGTATCAGGGAAAATGCCCCAGGCAAATTGAGAAGATAAGGAGATTAACCATGGCAGACACCGATAACCCCAAACTCTTCATCGACGACGACTGGAAAAAGCAGGCCCAGGAGGAAAAGAAGCGTCTAGCCGAGCAGGAGAAGAAACCCGAGAAGCCGGCTGCGGGCGAATCCAAGCCGGGTGAGCCTTACCGGCTGCCCAAACCCAGCTTCGAAGCACTTCTAAGCACGTTTACTACCCAAACCCTTCTAGCTCTTGGCCTTGTGGAGCATCCGGAAATGGGGCGGGTCGTCAATCTCGATCTGGCGAAGTTCAACATCGACCTCCTGGCCATCATCGAAGAAAAGACCAAGGGGAATCTGACCTCCGAGGAAAAAGGCTTCCTCGACAATACCCTGCATCAGCTTCGGATGGCGTTCGTCGAAGTTGCCTCCATGCACGCGGGACCCATCGGCGCGCAATAATCGCCACCCGGCACATCTTGCCACACCAGCGGTCTTTGAAAAAAACCGTCATCGCGAGGACTTCTTCGTGGGGTGGGTGCTCTGCACCCACCACCTTCCCTCTCTTCGGTAGGGCGCGTCGTGACGCACCATCCTCTCTTCCCCGGATGGCATGCAACACCGTGAACTTTGCGGGTGTGATGGGCGATGGAAATAATGAAAAGCAAAGAAAATACGGCCTCCTTGCTGATGTTGCTTTTACCCGGGCAACCTGACAAGAAGGTCGAACATGTCCACTCGAAGACTCGAGCACGGTCGTGCTCTATTTACGTATCGGCAGGCGTTGGCCGGGGGGGCAGTTACACCGGCTTTCTGCGGGCCCGACGGAGACTGACTGATCGACAGCATCAGGCGAACGACAAAGAAAAACAAGCGGCGAAAAGGTTTTATGAGAAAACGCATGCCGCTTAAGTCCACGGCGTTGGATGGCATGGCTGCACGCCTCGGGTAGCCATGTCTTCTCGTTCTCTCCATGTGGCCCAGATCCTCCTCCTCAGGAAAACGACATATCTCTTTAGCCGCACAAGCGATATAACGCATGCCCATTTCTGTCCAGCACCAGAAGCGCACTAAAAATACAACATTTGGTATACGGTGTAAGAGTGCAAATTAAGGTTGATCCCCCGGAAGTCGCGGTGGCACGGGCTGAGGGGGCACGTGGTTACCCGGAAGAATCGTCACCGCCTCCCGCAATGCGCCAAACGCCTTCAGACCCTGGGCCATCGCCTGCAGACGATGGTACACCGCCCAGTGGATAGTGCCTTCCTCTTCTATCGACCCGGCCCGGATGCCGCTCAGGAGCTCAAGCCCCTCGTCAATGGTCGTAACCGGATAGATGTGGAACTGGCCTTCCGCGATCGCCTTGCGGACGTCATCCCGGAGGACGAGGTTCTTGATATTGCTCTCCGGAATGCAGACCCCTTGCTCTCCGGTCAGGCCCACGACTCGGCAGACGTCGTAAAACCCTTCGATCTTCTCGTTGACGCCGCCAATAGCTTGGACTTGCCCCCACTGGTTTACTGATCCCGTCGCGGCGATATCCTGGCGCATGGGCAGACCGGCCAGATTGGACAGCAGCGCGTACAGTTCAGTGGAACTGGCGCTGTCGCCGTCCACTCCCCCGTAGCTCTGCTCAAAGGTGATGCTGGCGGAAAGGGCCAGCGGCATGTTCTTTCCATACTGATTCCGGATGTACCCACTGAGGATGAGCATGCCCTTGTCGTAGGTGCTGCCGGAGAGCTTGGCTTCCCGTTCAATGTTGATCAGACCTTCGGATCCAAGTCCCACGGACGTGGTGACTCGGTTTGGCCGACCGAAGGCGAAGTCGCCCGTGTCCAGCACAGCCAGCCCGTTCACCTGGCCCACCCTGCTTCCCTCCACATCGATCAGCAGCGTACCATCGGCGATCAGTTCGCGGATCTTCTCCGCAATTCGGTCGGACCGATAGATTCGACTTTCCAGGGCCTGACGAACATGTTCGGCGCCGACCACCTGACCATCGCCGACTTGTTTTCCCGCGAAGTAATTGGCTTCACGAAGAACATCCGCCACCTCCGACAGTTGCGCAAGCAGTTTTTCCTTCTGTTCGGCCTGGCGGGATCCGAAGCGGATGATTTCCGCCACAGCCTCCCGGCTGAAGGGATGGAGTTTCTCATCCCGGGCGATCATGGAGATGAACCGGGCATACTGAAATTGTTCCCGGGGACTGCGGGGCATCTCGTGACCGAAATCGGCCCGTATTTTGAAGATGGAAGAAAACTCTTCATCGTGGAACCGTAGGAAATAATACAGCGAAAGGTCCCCGAGAACGATTACTTTGGTGTTGATGGCGATCGGTTCGGGGCGAAGGCTTCCGGCGGTAAACGGCAGCCAGGGGTCATAGGTTTCAAGCTGAATTTGTCCACTCTTGAGAGCCCGCTTGAGACTCTTGTAGACGAATGGCTCGGTCAGGGCATCTTCCAGGTTGAACACAAGGTACCCGCCATTGGCCTTGAGCAGGCATCCAGCCTTGATCTGCGTGAAGTTGGTCACCAGCCGTCCGCTGCGATCAACCGCCCGTTCGATGCTGCCGAACAGGTTCCGGTAGGTCGGAGTCTCTTCCACGAGAATGGGCGCGGTGGTGGTCTGACTGTTGTCCACGATGACATTCACTTCGTATTCCGTGAATCGCGGCTCAGCTTCGGTCGGCATCATCAATCCCGGCATGGGTCCGGGAATCATCGAGGGCCTTCCCCCTTCACGGAAGTCAGCCAAATTGTTCAACGTGTGTTCCGCCACATGATCCAGATAGGTCAGTATCCGCGGCTGGTCCGCGTACGACTGCTTGATGAAATCAATCATGGGACGCACGAGGTAAGTGCCGAACCGTCGTTCCACTTCGCGAACCTCTTCTCCCAACTGCTGCATCATGTCCCGCTGTCCCTGCATCACCCGGGCCGCCTCGCGCGACAACTCTTTCTGTCCATCGCGGATCCGCTCCTTCGCCTCATCGGGCAGGGCCTCCAGTTCTTCCTCGCTGTGGGGCGGACTTCCATCGATCAAGGGAACGAAGAAGAGATTACCCTCGGGACTGGGAGTCATCTGGAACTCACGGTCCTTGGCCAGTTTGGCCAACCGCTCCATTTGCTGTTGGAATCGCGTATTGTATTTTTCACCCAGCCGTTCCTTCTCCTGGCTGAAGTCTTCCTGTCGAAAGGCCTTGGGCAACCCGTCCTTGAGTCGTTCCACCAGACGTTCCATATCTTTCTTGAGCTGACGTCCCTTGCCTGGGGGAAGTTCGACGGCCCACGGTTCGTCGGGATTGTCAAAATTGTTTAGATACACCCAATCACTGGGTATGGTCGGCTTGCCCAGCCGTTTTTCGAGAATCTTGCGTACGGTCTCCATCTTTCCGATTCCGGTAAGCCCGACCACGAATATGTTGTACCCTTCCTGAGCGATTCCCACGCCGACGTCCACCGCGGCCAAGGCCCTGTCCTGACCGATGATCTCGTTGAGCGGTTCCACCTCCGCCGTCGTATCGAACTTGAGCTGGCTGACATCGATATTGATGTCGACCTGATCCGCCGACAGTTCCCGGGGCGATGACGCAGCCTTCCACTGAGTTTCCTGGTAATCCTCCAGAACAGCCGTAGTGTCATTCATGACTAGATCTCCTCCCCCACGTTTTGTTTTGGAATGATAAGCGTCAGGATTCCGTTGGAATGAAATTTTCTGATCCTGCTGGGGTCGAGAAGGTGTTTGAATTCGAAGGTACGTACAAATCGTCCCGCCGACCGTTCCGATGTGTGCATTCGCAGCATGTCCTCGGGATATTGGATTTTCCGTTCTCCCCGAACGGTAAGCCGCCGATCCTGAACGTCGATCTGAATGGTTTTCTCCTCGGTCCCAGGCAGATCGAACTCGATGATATATGTGCCGGCGGTTTCCAGAACATCAACATCGGGTTGCCAATCGGCACGTCCCCATGTTCGATAGATGATTTCATCGAAAAGTGAATCAATCTCCCGGCGATAGGACGGCAATCGGCACACCGCCACCCATTGACTCTGGAATATCTTACCCTCACTGCGAAATTCGGCCGACATGGTTCCCCCTCCTTACCCCATAGCCTTATTATGCACGCCGTTATCCGTTTGTTAAGCGAAAAACTTTCAGAGAGATAACGCGATGAGGACGACCAGGCCGCAAGACCGAAAGTCATTGCGGCGCAAAATCATCGCCGGCTCAGTTCTTCATACACCTGATTGTAGTACAGGGCGTTTTCGACGGGGGTATTGGGAGGAATGTGGTTTCCGACGGCCAGGAAGTAGCCCGGACACTTCTTCCCGATCGCCATGCAGCGTTCCACCTCGGTGCGGATTTTTGCTTTAGTTCCGGAAAGCAGAATTCGCGTGTCCGCGTCGCCGATGAAGACGTGCGTCTTTCCATATTTCTCGGCGAGGTAGGCCATATCATTTCCCGGCTCGAGCACGAATCCGTGAACGCCGCAAGCGGCCACGTCATCAAAAAACTCGCGGTACGTACCATCGGAGGTGAAGATGAGTTTCTTCCCGCTGTCGATGATCGGCGCGAAAAGTTTTTTCAGATTGGGAAACACATAGGCCCGGTACCAGTCGGGTTTGAAAATGGCGCCGGAGGTCCACACTATGTCGTCGTGGATCATGACGACGGGCACCTTGGATTCCGCGAGGGCATCGAAGTACTGCTTGATCCAGGAACAGTAGCGGTTGGTGACTTCGCCGAAGCCGACGGGATCAGTCCCGGCCGCCGCCAGGAGCATATCCCATCCAAAGATCTCGATCAGACCCGACACGCACGTCACATAGATGCCGGTCATGTTGACCCCGGTCGGATCGTTTCGGCAGTTCTCCTGATAGTTGTCCTCGAACCGGCGAATGATCTGTTTTTTGTCCTTCGTCCCGTAGGCCTGCCATGGATCGAACGCCAGAACTTCCTCGGGTTCCTTAAAAGGACACCGGATCGTATCGCGCCGATCCTTTCCTTCCGCCATGTACTCGGCATGGCCCATATCCGTCTTGAAGTCCCCGAACTCGCCTCCCCCGATCAGGGTGCACCAGAAGAAATCCAGATTCCACGCCCGGCGCAAAGCCCGACCGGCTCGAAATCGCAAGTCTTCGGGGCTGTCGGCATTGACGTCAATTCCCGTCACGACCTTGATCAGATCCCAATGCATTTCCACCGAATACTCAGTCCGAGGTACGCGCTTCGGCATCTGAAGATTTATGGCTGCCCAGCCGTCTTCATACGACATGTCCATCATTCTCCGAAAGAGGATTAACCCTGTACTATCGGACCGCCAGTTCCCGCGACAGATCCAGGTAGCGTTTGATCGCCTCGGGCGGAACATTCCAAGGGATGTGATTTCCGATGCACATCATGTATCCGCCAGTCATTTTTGAGGTCTCGACCATGTTCTCGACCATGGCCTTGATCTCGTCGGGGTTGTTTCGCATAAGGACGCGGTTGTCTCCCTCGCCGGCTATGAAGCAGTCCTTGTATTTCTTCGCGATTCGTCGATAGTCGGTGTAGGGTTCGCTGATGATCCCGCACGCCCCACAGGCCATGACGTCGTCCACGAACGCATCCATGCACCCATCGGCCATGAAGATCACGCGCTTGCCGGTCGCCCTGGCCATGGCCCAGAACTCTTCGTATCGCGGGAAGATGTACTTCTTCATCCACGCGGGCGAGCAGACCGGACCTCGCGTCGTCACAATGTCATCGTGGCAGAGAACGAAGTTGACCGGCAGCCGGGCAAAGGTTCGGAACACCCGCCGGTTGATCTCGGCGAATTCATCCATGATCCGTTCGAAGCGTTCGTCCATACAGGTTTCGAGAAACAGCTCCCAGCCGAACGTCAGCAGCGGCCACATGAACATCGTGTTGTAGAAGCAGGCAAAACCGGTGTACCCTTCCGGAGCTTTGTCGCCCCACTCTTTCGGGTAACAAGCCCGGTACCCCTGGTACAGTTTTTCCTCGTCGGAATAATCCCGGCACTCCACTACGGGAATGTTCGTGAAATCTCCCTGTTCCAGAGGCGAAAAGGCAAAGACATCTTCGGCGGTTTTGAATTTGCTGCCCCAGTCCCAGTGGGTGGTCATTCCATCGCCCCACCGCACATAGTGCCGGCCCTGAGCGTCGCTGGCGGAGCTCTCGCCGACCAGATCCAGTTTTGGCCGGGGTCGGGGATCGTCGGTCTCCGGAACCTCCAATTCAAGTTCCGGGTAAAGCTCCTGGAGCTTCAATCGGCAGAGCCGCGGATGATCGTAATAGTCGATTCCCGTCAGATACGTCTCGGCGTCCGGACACGACCAGTGCTCCCAATGCGGAATTCGCTTCGGCCACTGTCCCATAAACGCAAGATACTTGTTGCTAAGTTCCATCAGCCCGTGCCTTCCTTTCAAATCTGCACCATCTCCTGCCCGCGTCTTGACTCATCACGCGGCGGATCAATCGCATCGTCGCTGGTCCGCGTCCATCATATTATCTTATCCGCAACTCGGGCGGGCTATGTCTGAAACCTAGATTTTTATATCTCTTCCTGCTATATTCAGACTTCAGAGGGACGGTAAAGGGCTGCAATTGATGGACGGAGAACTGCATATACGCCTACTGCATGCTGGTTTGTTCCAGATCGACCAATCCTGGAACGCCCAGAATGTTTACAGTAGTTATTGGCGATTCTATATCAATAAATGCGATGGGGCCGAACTGGAGCTTCCGTACGGACGATTTGCGATCCGTGGAAACCGCATTTATTTCATTCCCGCCTGGGTTCGATTCAGTTGTCACAATGTCCGATGTCTTCAGCATTTCTACGTTCACTTCGATGTCGTCGGACTGAGCGATCATGTCGCAAGAAAGATTTTCAACCGTCCCTTACTGCTGAGCGGCAAATACGATTTTGATACCTTCACGCATAACCTGAAATTCGACACTCCAGATCCGTGGGATCATCCTTCCTGCCTGTGCCGCGTCAAATCGGCGGTCTACAAATGTTTCGCGGATATGCTGGATCAACTCAGGACGGAGGAAAAGGCGGAACTATCGCGATCGCTGGCGGCGAGGAATCGTTTTGGTTTTACGCTTCAGTACATCGAGAATCATCTGGCCCAGGATCTGGACAACAAGGATCTGGCAAGAGTGTCGCACATGAGTGAGAGCTACTTTTCTCATTGTTTTAAGGACCTGATAGGACAAACGCCGGCCCGGTACGTGCTGGAGCGACGGATCGCATCGGCGGCCCGACAGTTGGCGTTTTCCGATGCAAGTATCGAGCAGGTTTCCGAAAGTGCGGGTTTCGCCAACCGGTTCCACTTTTCGCGCAATTTCCGCCGGCTGATGGGCGTCACCCCGGCCGTCTATCGAAAGACCACACGCGTGTAGACCCGGTTCTGCGGCAGCGGCCGATGTCCTTTGTGCCCTGCGGTGCTTTCGATGAGGTCTCCCTCGCCGCGTTATCACGAGTCTGGTTTGTCGAGGCCATCGCATCAACCACACGCGGTACGATCGGCGCAGAGTTGACGAGTATCCCGGGAAGTAATTCCATGCCGCCGGATCAGGAGCGAAATCCATCGGCTCCCAAAGAATAACTGATTGGGACAAATAGGAACATGTGCTCCTATATAATGAGTGACAGATGGCTGCTATGTTGGGGTGGATTTTTCAGAAAAATATGAGGCCCATAAACCTCTTCGACACAGAGGTTTATGGGCCAGAAAAGGCGAAAGATCAATCCGAACCGTTAATAAGGCCACTTCCAGTTGCGGATTTCGGGCATATCCTCACCGTACTTGCAGATATAGGTGCGGTGGTCGATGAGGAGGTCGCGGACCTTCTGACGAACATAGGCGGCTTGGGCGCCAAGGGAGGGCACACGATCGATGACGTCCTGCACGAGGTGGAATCGGTCCAGGTCGTTGAGGACGACCATATCAAACGGCGTGGTGGTGGTTCCCTCTTCTTTGTAGCCGCGAACGTGAAAGTTCTTATGATTTGTCCGACGATAGGTCAACCGGTGGACAAGCCACGGATAGCCGTGGAAGGCAAAGATGACGGGTTTATCCCTGGTGAACAAGGCGTCGAACGCGGGATCGGAGAGACCATGAGGATGTTCGGATAGCGGCTGCAGGGTCATCAGGTCCACGATATTGATCATGCGGATCTTCAGTTCCGGCACGTTCTGGCGGAGCAAGTCGATCGCCGCCAGGGTCTCCAGGGTCGGGACATCGCCGCAGCAGGCCATCACGACATCGGGCTCGCCACCCTGATCATTGCTCGCCCAGTCCCAGATTCCGATACCGGCGGTGCAATGTCTGATGGCTTGGTCCATAGTTAGCCACTGGGGCATGGGATGTTTGCCCGCGATGATGACGTTGACGTAGTTACGGCTTCGCAGACAGTGGTCCGTCACCGACAGGAGCGTATTGGCGTCCGGGGGCAGGTAGACGCGGATGATTTCCGCCTTCTTATTGACCACCAGATCGATGAACCCGGGGTCCTGGTGGCTGAACCCGTTATGGTCCTGCCGCCAGACGTGGGACGCCAGAAGATAGTTGAGGCTGGCGATCGGCTGTCGCCAGGGCAGATGACTTGTCACCTTCAGCCATTTGGCGTGCTGATTGAACATGGAGTCGACAATGTGGATGAATGCTTCGTAACAACTGAAGAAACCGTGGCGGCCGGTGAGAAGATATCCCTCAAGCCAACCCTGGCAATTGTGTTCGCTGAGGACCTCCAGTACCCGGCCTTCGGGGGCAACGTGATCGTCGGTGGGATAGATGTCGCCCGTGAACTGACGATCGGTGACCTGGAAAACAGCATTCCAGCGATTGGAATTGGTCTCATCGGGACTGAAGACGCGAAAGTTGCGTTGTTCTTCGTTCATCTTGATCACGTCGCGGATGAAATCGCCCTGAACGCGAGTGGATTCCACCGAGACCGTTCCCGGCTTGGGGATCTCAATCGCGTATTGTCGAAAATCGGGCAGGCGCAGGTCGCGGAGCAACAGGCCGCCGTTGGCGTGGGGATTGGCGCCCATTCGCTGCTGACCTTTGGGGGCCAGCTCGGCCAGTTCGGATTTGAGCTTCCCATTTTGATCGAACAGTTCTTCCGGTTTGTAGCTCTTCATCCACTGTTCGAGAATCTTGACGTGCTCGGGTTTGTCCATCTCGCCCATGGGGACCTGATGGGAACGAAACGTACCTTCGACCTGCTTACCATCTACCTCCTTGGGTCCGGTCCAGCCCTTGGGGCTTCGCAAGACGATCATGGGCCAGCGCGGCCGCACGGTGAACCCATTGGTTCGGGCATCTTTTTGGATGCTTTTGATTTCTTCGACGATGGTGTCCAGCGTGGCGGCCATCAGTTGGTGCATCATCTGGGGATCGTCGCCTTCGACGAAATAGGGATGATAGCCGTAGCCGCTGAACAATTCGTCCAACTCTTTGTGTGGAATGCGGGACAGAACGGTCGGTCCGGCGATCTTGTAACCGTTGAGATGGAGGATGGGGAGGACAACGCCGTCCGTGACGGGGTTGATGAATTTATTCGAATGCCAACTGGTGGCCAAGGGACCGGTTTCGGCTTCACCGTCACCAACGACACAGGCGGCAATCAGGCCCGGGTTATCGAACACAGCGCCAAACGCATGAGACAGGGAATAGCCCAGTTCACCACCCTCATGAATGGAACCGGGCGTCTCGGCCGCCGTGTGGCTGGGGATTCCGCCCGGAAAGGAGAACTGCGTGAACAGCCGTTTCATTCCTTCCTTGTCCTGAGAGATATTCGGATAGACTTCGCTGTAGGTTCCCTCAAGATAGGTATTGGCGACCAGCGCCGGCCCGCCGTGACCTGGTCCGGTCACATAGATCATGTCCAGTCCGTACTTTTTGATCACACGGTTCAGGTGGACGTAGATGAAGTTCAGACCCGGCGTCGTACCCCAGTGGCCGAGAAGCCGAGGCTTGATATGCTCCGTCCGCAACGGTTCTTCCAGAAGTGGATTGTCGTAGAGATAGATCTGTCCGACGGACAGATAATTCGCAGCCCGCCAGTAGGCATGGATTTTCTGAAGTTCCTCCTCCGAAAGCGGGGCTTCTTGGACGGTCGGACGTTCTTCCGTAACCACAGATGAATTCATGATACCCTCCCATTTGACAAATGTTGGCGATCGTGGGATAGCTGAAAACCCGCAGATTATCCGCCCCCACCTGAAGTCTGATGATAATCCACCGCAGAAGCCATGTCAAGTTACCGACAATCTGACTCATCCCCAGTTTTCCTCCACCAATTCCTCGGTCAGGGTCTTGGCTTGGGTTTGATGCAGATGCTGCATAAAATAAAGTATCCAACGACATACGTCCTTGCGTGGCATCCGAGGGCCTCCTGCCTTTTCTAAACCTTTAGAAACAACCATAGAAAAGCGTAGGCAGGCCCTCCGCGCAAGACAAAAGCCCCCAAAAAGGTGGGGATGAGCCAAGAAAATTACGACTTGACCGCAAAAATGTAGCAAGTTTTTGCTCTGTCATTCAGGTGGCATTCCCCATGGGGCAAGTCTTGGCAACTTTGTCGTCATGAAAGGAGTGAAACCATGGCAAGCATCTACAAACGAGGCAAGGTATGGTGGGTTCATTATTTGCCGGACGGCCAATCGGTTTCCCGGTCCCTCAAGATCACTCATCACTGGAAGGCTTTACAGAAAAAGGAACAAATCTAATGGGAATTGAATTTGACGAATCGGCCGGGAAAACGTGTCGTCCCTCTGCCGGTCATTCTGGAAGCCTTCTGCCGATATGTGAAGAGATCTCAATCATTCAAATCCTATGAACGGTCTCTTGGGCAATTGAAGGAGTTTTTCGGTCCGGTCTGCGAGTCATTGAGAAGCGGAGAAATTATACTGGATGATAATCCGATAGTCTCCCAGCCAACCGTTTTTAACACACGGGATCTTTGGGTAGAACTATAAAACCAACTTGGCTAAAACCTGGCAGACTAAGCGGTTTTACGTAATTTGTGTAAGGTATCAT
>CAZLZE010000098.1:0-19257 GCA_964563935.1 uncultured Phycisphaerae bacterium
CGCAGTGCCTGGAAATTGAGAGCAAAGCCAACCTGTTGGGGACGGCTGCGGTCGATATGGGCGATGTGTCGGAAGTGAATAAGGCTCTGGAGAGGGTCCGCAATGTGACTGCGGGTGATATTCTTCGCGTGGCCAAGGAGTACCTGGTTCCCGACCGGGTGCTGGAAATCAAGGTGGAGCGAAACCTGCTGGCCACGGTAATGGGAGTGCGGGACACGGAAGAAAAGGCGGTCAAGGTTACCCCGACCGTGGAAAAGAACCCGCCGCCGCCCGGCGGGCCGGGATGCGGCCGATGCAAGGACCTGCCGAAGGGCGCCCCGCTGGCTAAAGTGACGCCGGAAAACCTCACGCCGAAGTTCTCGCGGGGAACGTTGTCGAACGGCTTGAAGGTGATGGTGGTGCCGAATCACGAAGTACCGTTTGTGAGTGTACAACTGGGCCTGCTGGCGGGAGCCTGGACGGAAACAAAGCCGGGTACCGCGTCCATGGCGATGCAGATGCTGACGAAGGGAACCGCAAAACATACTGAGGCCGAACTGGCGGAGGAATTGGAAACATATGCCATCAGCCTGGGCGGTGCGGGCGAAATGGATACGAGCAGTGTGACCATGACCTGCCTCACGGAGCAGATGCCTCGGGCGATGAAACTGCTGGGTGAAGTTGTGCTCAGCCCGACGTTCCCGGATGTGGAGTTTGCCAAGCTGCGAAAGCAGGTCCTGACGTCGCTGGCGATGGAGTCAGCCAAACCCGAATACCAGGCGGAAAAGGAATTCCGAAAACGGCTGTACGGCACGCACCCGTATTCGCGGACCGCGACGGGAGAAGTGCAGGACGTCCAGGCGTTGACGACCAGGGACCTGAAGGAATGGTGGAGCACGTACCTTCGTCCGGATCTCGCGGTACTGATTGTCGCGGGTGATATCGACGAGAAAACGGCGATGAAGCTTGCGGAGGAGTCCTTAGGAGCTTGGCGGGCGAAAGGGCCCAAGCCACAGAAGGAACTGCCTCCTATCGCCAAGCCAGGAAAGACGC
Source organism: uncultured Phycisphaerae bacterium (assembly GCA_964563935.1). Taxonomy (GTDB): domain Bacteria; phylum Planctomycetota; class Phycisphaerae; order JAAYCJ01; family JAAYCJ01; genus JBAZZQ01. The sequence continues at coordinate 1,033 of CAZLZE010000098.1, forward strand.
ATATTTACCTGGTGGATCAGCCGGGAAGCACGCAGAGTCAGATTGTCGTGGGACAACTTGGAATCACACGAAAGAATCCCGAGTATTATGTGAGCCGGATCGTGAGCAGTTACTTCGGTTGGGGATTCGACAGCCGGCTGAACAAGAGCATCCGCGTCAAGAAGGGGCTGACCTACGGCGTGTGGGGAAGTTTCATTGCCCAGCGCTTTGCGGGCGATTTCCGAGTGGAGACATTCAGCAAGACGGAAACGACCGGCCAAGCCGTGCAGGCCGTGCTGGATGAGATCGCCAACCTCAGAAAAGTCGGACCGAGCGACGAGGAACTGGAGTGTACGCGGTCGTACATGCTCGGAAGTTTCGTCGGGGCGAGGGAAACGCCTCAGCAGATCGCCAACGACCTGTGGCTGATCGAGTCGCAGGGGCTCAGCGATGATTACCTCGAACGGCTGCTGGCGGCAGTAGCGAAGACGACCAAAAACGACTGTGAGAAAGCGGTTCGCAACACGCTCGAACCTGGAAATGAGATCGTCGTGGTTGTCGGTCAGGCAAGCCAGTTGAAGGCAGACCTGGAAAAGATCGCTCCGGTGACGGTAGTCACTTTGGCAGCGAACAAGAAGACGTAGCCGACCAGATCACAATAGTCAGTGGAAAGAAAACCCGCGGGTCAGCTGCCTGCGGGTTTTCTGTATTTTTCCTGCCACGCCTTGATGTAGCTCTCGCCGCATTTTGGACACTTGTCGTCCAACGAATTTCTTGTTGCGTCTATCTTCAGTATCTTTAGTACGAAGATCTCCTGGCACTTCGGGCACTCAACAGCTTGGGTGAGAGTCTTCTTCCCGCATTGGGTGCAGTCCAGTTTCATCGGTCCCATCGATGGATCAGCCTTGTCTGGTTTCTGCATCTTCTGGAGTTCACGAATCGCAAACGACCGGACAAGGCCGCAGTTCGTGCACCTGAAGGGGATCTTCTTATCAAGGTTGAACCTTCCGGATCTGGACGAATGTGATTCTTCGGAAGGGGATGTGTCTGCGGGCTTCAGCTGTGAGTCGTTCGCGAATCTGACCGGCGGTACGGGAATATTGAGCTTCCGGCAAGTCTCCGCCAGTTTCTCCCTGAAGGTATCGGGCTTCATCCATTCAACGGACGCATCGATGTGAAGGACATTCGTTCCCTCGCGAAGATACTCTGGATTTTCGTAACCGAGGATGGTGTTGGGCGCCACGTTACTCTCAGGCACGGGCAGAAAGATATAGCTGGGACCTCCAAATGAGGCCGGCTTGAGCGGAGACCTGAACATATCCGCCGACACGAGTTTGGCGTCGATCACCTTCTGATAGTTGTCGGGGAACTTGCCCGCGTGTTCCTGAGCGTAGTTGTGATAGGCCAATCCGATGTGGCGGAGATTGGATGCCGACGCGCTTCGCTTGGCCACCTCACGAGCCCGACTCACAGCCGGAACAAGTATGCCTATGGCCATTCCCCCCGTGGCGGGTGCTACCGCTGTGGATGTCATCATCGTCCCCTGGGCCCTGGAGCGGAAACCCTGCTGATCGAACCATCCATACTCCAGACTGTACATTGCGTGCTTGACGATATCCGACGCCGGCGGCAACAAGATCGGCAGCTTCATCCCAGCCTTCTGGGCCTGCATGGAGACGATGGGCCAAACCTGCTGAAGTATCTGCATCGTCTGTTGGGCTTCGAGGCGATCATTGTCGAATGCCAGATACACCAGGTTCCGGGGTAATTTCCTGGTGAACTGCTGGAAGTCCTTATCGGCCAGGATGGAGTCCGGATTGGCGGTTCTGGTGGCGGGCGTGAAGACGGCCTGTCGGCACGAATCCAGCGAGGTGGACATGACAAGGTCGTTCCCGTCAACAGCCCAGCAGGGAGGAGCAATCTGCATCAGGGCCAAGGCGGGAATCATCCATACGTGGAATACCTTTCCGTCGATGGTCTGTGTGGCGGGCTGAAGATTTCCTTCCGCCTTTTTCTCGATGTATTTCTCCAGGGCGGACATCGCCTGCTCAAAGGCCTTCGGGTCCTTCACTTTCGCCGTGAAAACGGTGGAGGGGCCAATCAAGGCCACTGCTCCGCCGGCCACCGATGCATATCCCACCATGGGACCTGACACATTCCCCACCAGGTCTCGCCGGAGGTTGATCTTGACTTCGCCCTCGAATTTGGCGATCGCCGTCTGCATATTGATGAACGTGTTAGGATCGGCGGCCTTGACGGCATCCAGGATCGTATCATACAGACCAGCCGGATCGGGGTTCACAGCCCAGGTCTTCATGATCTGAGAAGGGACTCGGTTGAAGATGGACAGGTCGATCGTTCCGAGAGCTTTGAAAATTCCCGTTCGCGGCTCGGGAACGGTAATCATACTCTCCTCAACCAGATCGGCGCCGGCAAATCCGGATCGGGAGACAAACAGTCCCACCTTCGTCAGACCCAGTTGTTCCAGAACGCTCCTCATCTTCTGTAGATCCGCTTGCTCGCCCGAGATCTTGGCCTGCATGTCGACCAAGCGGCCGATCTGCTGAGGATCGGCATACATCACCAGGGAATCGCCAGCCCCGGGCACGCTGCCGAGTGCCTTAAGATAAGCGGCACCGGTCTGTGTCTTGGGTGGATTCGAAAGATGCTGCAGGAGAAAACCGGAGACATCGCCGAACTCCATCACGAAGTAGTTCCCCGCCCAGCCCCAGAGGGCTTTCTCTCCGCTTTCCTTTATGACGGCGCGTGCGCTGATCGCTCCGACCTTCACCGCCGAAACACGTTCTCCGGACGCTGTTTCGAGTTCTGAGAGCATGGATGCGATCTCAGCCTTGCGATTTCCCGTATCCACAAGCAAGAATCCATAGATGGGCAGGGACGTGGCGTCGGTGGGCTTTGCTGTCGCGGGATACTGAGCTGCGCCAATCAGCAGGGGCCGGCTGAGGACCAGCTTCGCGAATTGCAGTATCTTCTCCGCCTTCCAGCAAACCGCCTGTGTGGTTGCCCCAGGTTGGGTAGCAGGCTGTGTCTGGGCTGCGCCCAGATTCTCATCGACCTTGTTCATCAACTCCTTCTTCAGGTCCCGGACGAAGTTCTGGACCGAAGGTTCGTTCCATACCTTCCCCAGCGCGCTTTGGCTGAAGGCTGGGGATAGTTGATCGCTGCCGCTCGTGGCGATGAATCCGAGAACACCGTCGGGAAGTAATCCGACGAGAGATTCCACGCCGGTCCCAGATTCCTCCCCCCAAGCCAGGTTAGGCCCAAGGACCGAGAGAGACAACCAACCAATAGCGCACACGGCAGCAATTCGCTTTCTCATGGCAGGATCCTTTATGAAAATACAGTCCTCTGATTCGTGCCCCTATTGTATCGCCGCTGAATGTCAGATCAAGCACGGAACCAATCGCCTGTCATGAAAAAAGGCGACCCGAAGGTCGCCTTTGCTTTGGACAAGACAAGGACAATGCTTACGCCGCGTTGTGTTTCTTGGATTGCTGTTCCTGCTGCTCGCGGCGTCTTTCGATGATTTCCTCTGCCAGGGTCTGGGGAACCTTGGCGTAGCGGGACATCTCCATGCTGAATGTGGCCATGCCCTTGCTCATGCTGCGGAGAATCGTGGAATACCCGAGCATGTTCACCAGCGGCACCTCGGCCCGAACGATGGCGAACGTCTCATGATTTTCCGTGCCCAGGATCATTCCCCGCCGGCTGTTAAGGTCGCTGACGATCGTTCCCTGATATTCGAGGGGCGTCTCAATTTCGACCATCATGATCGGTTCCTGGAGGCAGGGCTTGGCCTTCTTGAACGCTTGCTTGAACGCGTCGATGGCGCAAATTCGGAACGCCATTTCGCTGGAGTCCACATCGTGGAAGGATCCGTCGTCGAGGCACATCTTGCATCCGACGATCCGGTATCCGGCGATCGGACCTTTCTTCATCGCTGCCTCAAAGCCTTTACTGACGGCCGGAATGTACTCGCGGGGAATAGCGCCGCCGACGATATTATCTTCAAACTCATACGGATTCTTGGCATCTTCCGGCAGGGGAATAAGCCGTCCGACGACGTGGGCAAATTGTCCGGAACCGCCCGTCTGTTTCTTGTGACGGTGATCGAACTCGGCCTCCTGCGTGGGGGCCTCACGATAGCTGACGTTCGGTGCGCCGACGGTAACGTTGGCCTTGTACTCCCGCCGCATGCGTTCAATGTAAATTTCCAGATGAAGCTCGCCCATGCCCGAGATCAGCGTATCGCCCGTTTCCTGGTCGGTCGACACGCGGAAGGTCGGATCTTCCTTCATGAACCGATTGAGGGCCTTGGCCATGCGATCCTGATCCGCGGTGCTCGCGGGAACAATCGACAGGCTGATGACCGGGTCGGCGACGAAGATACTCTCGAGCGAGTAGTTGATCCCCTCACCGCAGAATGTGTCGCCGCTGGCGCAATCGACGGCCAGCAGAGCGACGATATCGCCCGGACCGGCTTCAGTGATCTCTTCGCGATCATTGGCGTGCATACGGACAATCCGTCCGATGCGGACGATCTTGTTCGTGCGGGCATTGCGAACCTGCATGCCCTTGGCGATCTTGCCTTGGTAGATGCGGGTATAATTGAGTTGCCCGAAGGACTCATCGACAATCTTGAACACCATGGCCACGAGCGGCTGATCCGGATCGCACGACAACGGCACTTCGGCGCCTTCGTTGTTGTGATCGCGGGCGGTGGCGACTCGGTCGAGCGGGCTGGGCAGATAGGCGCAGACCGCGTCGAGAAGCGGCTGAATACCTTTGTTCCGATAGGCCGTTCCCATCATCACCGGGACGATTTCCCGATTGATCGTGGTTCGGCGGATCGTCTGGCGGATCATGTCCTCGGAGATCGGCTGATCTTCCAGCAGGAGCATCATCATCTCATCATTGAACATGCTCAGTGCGTCGAGCATATCGTGCCGGGCCTTGGTCGCGACGGACGTATACTCCGCTGGAATCTCGGACGTCACAACGTCCTCGCCGTTCGAGCCCTCGAAAGTGTAGGCCTTCATGGTGACCAGGTCGATCACGCCTTGGAAATCCTCACCCGATCCCATATTGACCTGGATGGGGACGGCATTGAGTTCCAGCTTGGCTCGAAGGTCTTGCACGACCTTCGCCGGATTGGCCCCGATGCGGTCCATCTTGTTGATGAACGCAATGCGGGGAACCTTGTACCGTTTCATCTGCCGGTCGACCGTTACGGACTGGCTCTGAACGCCGCCCACCGAGCACAGGACCATGACAGCTCCGTCAAGCACGCGGAGTGATCGCTCGACCTCCACGGTGAAATCCACGTGGCCGGGGGTATCGATCAGGTTAATGATACTGTCGTTCCACTCAATCTGCGTGGTGGCGGAGGTGATGGTAATTCCTCGCTCGCGTTCCAGGTCCATATAATCCATGGTGGCGCCGCCGTCGCCGCCTTTGACCTCCTGCATGCGGTGAATACGCCCGCTGTAATAGAGGAAACGCTCCGAAAGGGTCGTCTTCCCCGAGTCGATGTGAGCCGAGATACCGATGTTCCGAATTTTTCCAATGTTTTCCATAATCGTCTCTACCAAAACAAAAAGTCCCTCGTGCTGAGGGAATCCTAGCATTCCGTTGTTAACTCCCAATAAACCGGCAGCAAACTTCCTGTTAAACCGTGTCCGCCGGAGGACACTTCGCTGGGTCGTTTGTCCGGGCGGGTCAGATATTATCTCCGCAGGACGAACTTACCGTAATTTCCCACTCCGAAGGGGAGTGGAAGACCCAATCTTCCCCCGAAGGCGTAGAAACCCTCATTATATCGGAAAGTAACCCCAGTAGCAATGAAATTTTTGGAAATTCCAGCCAAAAAACTGCTACTTTGGCGGCCGCTCCTGTCGGAGCCAGCGGTGGATCGTGTGATCGAGCTGGTCTGCCGGGAGGGGCATGGACCAGGTTTCGATAAAATCGACGTTTCCGCTCGCCGGACGGCGGTCGGGCAGGGAAATCAGCGTTCGCAGAGGAAGGGGAACGCAATCGCCGATAATAAACCCTTCACCCGGACCGAGAATGGGCAGCATGCTGATCAGGCTGGCGAACTGGTCGGAGATGACCTTGGTGACGTAATGCTGGTCGTCAGGGTTGTTCATTCGGAGGACGACCATGTTATTGCACTGACTCAAAACGGTGTGGGAAATTTCACTGGGACGCTGTGAGACGATAATAGCGCTCACGCCGTACTTACGACCTTCCTTGGCGATCCGCTCGATGGCCACCCGGGAAAAACTCTGCCGCGACGCGTCCTGTGGAATGTAGTTGTGGGCCTCTTCAAAGACCAGCACGATCGGACGCCGAAAGGCGGCCTCGGAGTAGAAATTGAAGTCGAAGATCAATCGGGAAAGCAGACCCACGGTCAGATCAACGATGTCAAAAGGAATTCCGCTCAAATCGATGATCGTCAGGTTTCGACGAGGCTCGAGTTGACCCGTAAACAGTTTCAGGCACCAGATGATCATATCGGACCAGTCGGTGCGATCTTCTTTGACCTGCGGAAAATGCTGGCTGAAGAGTGTGGATTTCCGGGCGTGCTCGATCGGACGAAGCAGAAAATCATAGCGGTGATCGTTGAGCTTGCGGTCGAGCAGGTCGATTATTCCCGTCAGATTCTGGAAGAACAGGGCATGCGGTACTTCGCCCTCGGCGTTTCCTTGGTTGAACTGGGATTTCTGTGTCAACAGGATCTGTTCCTGTTCCTCGGGCGTCAGGTTTCTCAGGGCCGTTCGGGAAAAGGCGTACCGGTTCGTATTCAGGACGAATCGGGCCTGGTTCATGTTCTCGGCATAGAGACGCAGATGTTCGAGTGAAAAGAAAATCGGCGTGTCGATATTGTAGGTGGTCAGCAGTTCCCGTTCCTTGGCTGCCGGTTTCTTCAGCTTGATCAATCCTTCCTTTAGAAAGGATGTCTGATTCGGAATGACACGCGGATCGGATCGATTGACGAACAGGTTCTCGAATTCCTGGTATCGCAGCATCCAGTAGGGGACCACCAGGTCGTTTTCATCCAAATATGTAATGTTGGGCAGAAGCTCTCCGTTGTCCGTGGAGAAGGCCTTGCGGTATTCGCCGTGAAGGTCGAACATGATCATCTGCGTATTGGGGTACTTGATGGATTCACCGATGATCTTCGTCACCGTGCAGCTTTTCCCCGAACCGCTGTTTCCCAGGACAGCCACATGCTTACTGAAGAACTGCCGTCCGTTGATAAATACCTTGTACTGATTGTTCAGGGCAAATCGCCCGAGCGGAAATGCCGAGGGAAGAGCCGTTTGATCGCTGCCCCTGGGTTTGTCGAGGATGATCTGCAAGTCCTGATCCGAGATAAGTTCGACCACGTCGCCGATCATCGGATATTGCTGCACGCCCCGAAGGAAGCGTTCCTCGGTGATCTGTCCGATCAGGTGAATGGACATCCTGGGGCCGACGCTTTTATCGGTCCCATCAATGGCCGTCACCATGCCGATCACGCGACTTTCACTTACGGGAATGACGACGAAACTCGCCAGTTGCCCGCACCGGTCTTTGCGGGCCGTCTCAACGAACTCCTCAGTCAGTGCGGTCAGAACCTGATCGCCCTGAATTCCGATAACCTGTCCGATTTGTGTCGCAGATAGTACTTCCTGTATCATGATCTCTTCATCGGAGTGAAGAAGATGGGGGTTAAGCAGAAAAATGACGCTTCCAAGTTGTCGAGATAAGGGGAAAAGATCGGCAAATCGTCGACTGCTGTTATACAATTGGTGAATTGCCCGAGACGCTGCAGTCGCAAGATTCTGGAGCCGTAGGAAAACGGTTCCGGATGGTCCGCCGGCGGGCAAAAGAAATGGGCTTAAAGATGTGAAAATTTTTTCGTTTACGCGTTAAATGAACTTGCATGGTGAGTTACAAACAGTTATAGTTTTCAGCGTCAGCTATATGTAAGTAGCAGAACCAAATGCTTATTTGGGATGATGGGCGTAGTTTTTTTGAGGGTATAATACGTGTCCAGCAATTTTGCAGATAGACTACTGGAGGGGATTAGATCAAAAGGCTCCCCGATTGCCGTTGGTCTCGATCCGCAGTATAGCCGTTTGCCGTTGGCCATTCGCGAAAACAAAGAACTGAATGATGAGTTGGATACCGAGTCCTCGATCGATGCGATTTTCGAGTTTTCCACGAAGGTGCTCCGAATCGTGGCGCCGCATGTCGCGGCGGTGAAGCTGAACATCGCCTTCTTTGAGAAATATTTCTGGGAAGGAATTGAATCATACTACAGCCTCGTGGAAGAAGCCAACGATCTCGGTCTGGAGATCATCGGCGACGTCAAACGAGCCGATATCCCGGCCACCAACGAAGTCTATGCCCGGGCCCATCTGGCCAATCCGGAGTTCACAAACATGGAAGACCTCCTGGCGCCCGATGCCGTCACGGTTAACCCGTACTTCGGCATCGAAGCACTTCGGCCCTACATCAACGTGGCCGCCGAGCAGGGCAAGGGAATCTTCATCGTTTGCCGATCAAGCAATCCCGAAGCAACCGGTATCCAAGATTTTACCGGAGCCGACGGCAAGAAACTGTATGAACACGTCGCGGAGCAGATCGCGGCGGTGGCTGGCGAATCTCGTCTGATGGGGACCAGCGGATACAGTTGCATCGGCGCCGTGGTCGGCGCGACCGATCCGGAGGCCGCCAAACGGCTGCGAGGAATCATGCCCAACTGCCTGTTCCTGGTTCCGGGATACGGCACACAGGGCGGAACGGCAGATGCTGCCAAGGCCTGCTTCAGGGACGACGGAAGCGGCGCCATCGTAACGGCGACCAGAAGCATTATTTATGCTTATGAACTCGATAAGTATAAAGATCTTCCGACATGGGAAAAGGCCGTCGAGCAGGCGGTCATCGACATGAAGGAACAGATCAAGGCCGCTCTCGGCGGATAGAGGACATATGGCTTTTTTTAGATAGGGGGGCCGATCAGGTGGAACGCGGTCCGGAGTGAGAATTCGGCGAAAAAGATTAAGCCGACCGGATCACATGGACCGAAGAACAATAGAACAGCTTTCTGCAAGCAATGAAAGCAGAAAACGTGGTCAGCAGAAGATACAGCACCCAATGGAGGGGCCGTATTGAATCGCTGAAAGGGAGCTGATCGAGATGATGTCGTTTCCACCTGATTATTTCGCAGGCAAGCGAGTAACCGTCATGGGGCTGGGTCACTTCGGTGGCCAAATCGCAGTAATCAAATATCTTGTCTCTCAGGGCGCAATGGTCACCGTGACCGATGTCGCGCCGCCGGAGAAACTCAAGAAGGCTCTGGCTGAGATCCAATCACTTCCCGTCACCCTTCATCTGGGTGGTCACTTGGAGTCGGACTTTACGGAGACAGAACTGATCTGTGTCAGTCCCGCCGTTCCCAAGGATTCCAGGTACCTCAAGCTAGCTGCCCAGAGCGATATCCCCCTGACGTGCGAGATGAACCTGTTTCTTGACCGTTGCCGGGGAAAAGTCGTGGCCGTGACCGGAACCGTGGGCAAATCCACAACCTTGGCCATGATCGAGACGATTCTGAAGCATGCGGAAACCTCGGATTTCCCCCGACTGGGCTTCCGCAAGTCGTGGTCGGGCGGTAATATCGGCCGATCCCTGCTGGAAGATCTCCCCTATATCCAGTCGGACGATATTGTGGCCTTGGAACTGTCGAGCTTTCAACTGGAGGACCTGGCGGGAATCGAGTTCAGCCCGCATGTTGGATTGGTGACGAATATCCACCCCAACCACCTGGACCGGCACGGGACGCTGGAGAGCTACATCGAGGCAAAAGCGAATATCACACGCTTTCAACAGCCCGGAGATATCCTGATCACCCGACAGGACGATGAAAATTCGGAAAAAATCCGGGAACTGGCGCCGGAACTCGTCAAGAAGTGGGAATTCGGAGCGGCCGGTGATGAAAAACTGAAATTGAGGCTGGTCGATGACGGAAGCGGACAAGTTTGTCTGGAATACCGCCGAGACGATGACGGTCTTTGGGAAAAATTGGTTAGCGAAAATGAGTTGCGAGTTCCCGGTCAGCACAATCTCTACAATGCTGCCGGAGCCGCCGCCGTATGTCTGGCGATTGGGCTTAGTGGCTCGACGATCGCCGAGGCGCTGCGCCAGTTCAACGGGCTTCCCGATCGGCTGCAACTGGTCGGCGAGGCGGACAATATTCGCTGGTACAACGACTCAAAATCAACTACTCCCGAGGCGGGAATCGTTGCCCTTAAATCGTTCAAGCCGGGAAGCATCGTGGCTATCGCAGGGGGCTATGACAAAGGAACGGACTTGGGTGAGTTTGCCCGCGAACTGGCCCAGCGGTGTGCCAAGGTGTTCTGTCTGGGGCAGACAGGTCCGGGTTTGGCGGAGGTCATTCAGCGGCATGAAGGGCAAGCCCTGATCGTTGGATCGCTTGCCGATGCCGTGGCTGGATGTGCCGAACAGGCCAAACCGGGACAGGTTGTATTGCTGTCGCCCGGATGTGCCAGTTGGGATATGTTTGAGAATTACCAGGAACGCGGTCGGCAATTCACCGAATTGGCCAAAAATCACATCAAAAACAAACCGGGTTGCGGATTACAGGCAGCGGAATGTAATTCCTGCGGCTAACTGTCAGTATCAACTTACTCCCGTTGATGGCGAAGTTGCTCGATCGTCTGGGATAGCCGTTTCAAACACTACTGGCTGGATCCGGTACTTCCCTGACTGAACGGGTAGTAAATACTCGGACCGCACATACCTGGGAGGGTGCAAGTCGGATCGTGGTCGTAGTCTGGTCCGTTGGGTACCAGCGTATTACGGGGGCCGGCAATATCCACGATTCCCAGTTGGCTGCAATTGATGAGCGAGCAGATATCTACGTTGTTCTTGATCAACTCGGACGCGGTGCAACCAGTCGTCAGGGCTACGGAAATCCCGATTCCCAGTATGAAGATTGCTACAACCCACTTCATTTGGCTTTCCTTTCCTATGTCAAAACTCTGAGGCATGCAGTGCGTGTCATGTCAACGAGCAGGTCACTCTGTTACTGTGGGGGTCGACCGGCTGCATTGCAGGAACATACAGGGATCAAAGTAGGGCGGATTCTGACAGTTGATTACGTCACAGGGTTTGAACGCCTGAACCACGCCGTTAATAGCACTGGTGGCACAGGTGGCGTAGGGTAGAATGTACGCGCTGGCTGCCAAGGCAATCAGCCATGTCACTATCTTTCGCCTCATTGCGATCTCCCAATATCACGTTATTAGTTTGTAACTGTCTGCTACACAATAAAGTATCGCCTGTCCAGCCATGCGTCAAGGAAAAAAGACCAAGAAACTTCTCGGACCTCACCGCATGGCCAAAAATGACCGGAATCAGGTTGGGTACATGAGCGTGGGGTGGTCATCAAGGCCGGGTGGAGGTTTGGCTGGTGGTGGTCGGCGCTCCAAACGCGGATCTCAGGTGTTGCAGGTTCGCCTGGACGGCGGGCACGGAGTAGCTCAGGACCAGAAAATCGTCGTCCATTCCCGCAGCAACCAGAATCAGCGGGCCAATATGCAGAAACCAGATATTCTCGGGAGTACGGTCGATCTGCAGATCAAACAGCGTTTCCCATGCCGACGCATGTTTGTCTTCCTTCCCGTTATTCGACATGGCCCGCAACATTCCCTGCCACGTTCCCAAGACCTTGTTCCACGTGTCCTTGAAACCGGGGGACCGGTCGTGCTGGACGAGGATCGTCTTGGCGATAGGCAGATTGAAGGGGTGCTTTGGCCAATCGTGGACAATCACCATGGCGGATTTCCCGAAGCGGGAAAGAAGAATCTTGTGAACGTCACCCAGCTTGGCCTCCTCAGCCAGGCGGTCGTAGTTGCGGACGAGCTTCTCGCGATAGGTCGGGTTGCGCGACGCCAGATAGGTGTCAACGCCATATCGCACAGCCTTGGAAATGTCGGTATACCCGACGCCATAGGTCGTGGCGCCCGACGGCACTGCCTTGGCGCGAGGATCATTGGCAGGAAAATCCCCGGTCAGAATCGCCAGTTCCACTTTCCCCGAATCGCGGGCGGTGTACGTCTTGCTGATGTAGGCTCGGCGGGTGAACCCAGCCGAGTAAAGAAACTGGTCCATGTCCGACGCCGAGAACGACGCGACGACCTGGTCATACGAAGCTCCCATCTCCGGACGAAGCCGTCTGCTCAATCCGGCGGTGTCCAGGTAAACCATGACGAACCGTTCGTCGATATCGGAGTCGTGTTGCCGGGCCAGACGAATGACGTCATTGGCGGCAAACGTGTTCTTCCCTGCCACCACCGACTTGGCGACTCGGTCATACGCGCCGGGTCCGACCGTGAAGATGAACGTCTGGCCGATCGATCCCCATTCCCAGCAGCACCAGTTGGGAAATTTCGGCGATTCGAGCTTCTGATGTCGCGTCGGTCCTTCGCCGACCCAGGTGAGCTTGGCGTCGTCGGCGGTAAAGTAATGATCGAGAACCTGCTTCAGGAGAACCAGGAACTTGCCGTGTTCTTCCGGGGCTGCCCGAACCACCATTCCCATGCTCAGACTGTCCAATGTGAAGGACCCCTCGCCGAGTTTTCGGCATCCGCAGTCGAGAAGGAAGACGGAGTAAGGGAACTTGCCCACCGTGACCAGGGCGGACACGACATCAGCCAGGATGAGTTGGTTCGCGTTGAACAACCCTGTCATACTCGCCGTGGTAATCAGGGAGGTAATCACCTGGCCGGTGTTGGCGTCCATGCCGTTCGTCCCAAACGAAACATACGCGGCCACCGGGTCGCCGGGAATGGACTGCAGAAGGGCGATGTCCTCGGTACGGGCAGGCCGCGATTGGGTCGCGGGAGCGGAAAACGCCATCGCGAAACGCAACACGCAGAACAGCAATACCAATCCGCTGAATGTGAGGAAGGCAAAAAACCTTGTCCTATTTCCCGATGCAGAACCGGCTGAATATATTGTCGAGCACATCTTCCGTTATGTCCTTTCCCAAAAGGGAACCCAAGGTCCGCAATGCCTGCTGCACATTGACCGCCACGGTCTCCAGACCCAGGATATTCCCCTCCTGCCCTAAGGCTCGGGAATCGGACCTTGCCAGATCAATGCAGGCAAGCGTATTCTTAAGAATCTCCCGGCCTCTTAAGTCCAAAGCAACCTGATTGGCGGCGGTTGTCAGCGACACATTACTTAGTCGCTCAAACACGACCGAGGCCAACTTCTCCAGGTTGCGCCCCGTCAACGCGCTGATGGGCACGAAATCCTGTCCATCGCGGTGGTCGGTGCCTTCCGCTTTCCCATGACCGGTGACAAGATCCACCTTGTTCAGGACGGTCATCGCCTTACCTTTGTGTACCGGCAGATTCCCGGCAAGTTGCAGTTGTGTCTGAATATCACGTTGAGCGTCCAGGACGAGCACGACCAGATCCGCAAGCTGAACATAGGGTTTGACTCGTTCGATGGCCGCGAGAGTCACCATGTCAGGGGCCGAGTCCAGCAGGCCCGGCGTATCGCACAGCATCACTTCCCTTCCCCGATATCGCCAGATGGCAGTCAGAATATCGCGAGTGGTTCCCGGCAAAGCCGAGCAGATGGCTCGATCCAAACCTGTCAGGCGGTTCAGCAGCGTGCTCTTCCCGGCGTTGGCCGGCCCGACCAGAAAGACGCGCGGAATCGATCGAATGGTCTGGATATCGATGGCTTCGTCAAGAATGCCGGCGATTGTCTCTCGAATGGATTCAAGCTTGGCAGCCAGGTCCTCCCGGGAGACAATCTCAATATCCTCCTCGCTGAAATCGATATTGGCCTCCAGGGCGATCGTCAGTTCGGAAACAACGCGATAGACCGACTCTATTCGCCGGTGCAGGTCTCCGCCGAGCATGTTCATCGCCGCCTGAACTTCCGCGTCGTTCTGCGCCTCCACGAGTTGTCCCACAGCTTGGGCCTGCGTCAGGTCCATCTTCCCCAGAAGAAACGCCCTCGCGGTGAACTCTCCCGGTCGGGCCGGGGTCAGACCGAGTCCCAGGAGCTTTTCATTCACGATATGCTGGAGCGGCGGAGAACTGACGGTGTGAATCTCCACCATGTCTTGCCCCGTGTAGCTGTGGGGACCGGGAAGGATCCAGATCTGACAGCGAATCGCCACATCCTGCGGAAAAACGAGCGTCCCAGCGGCGACTCCCCGCGAAAAATCGCACGGCTCGTCCGGAACGAACACTTTTTTGGTAATTCCAATGGCCGACGGACCGCTGAGACGCAGGATTCCCCGCGTCGCCCGCTCACCGGCCGTCGCCCACGCGAAAATCGTGCTGTCCAACGAAAATACCGTCTCCATCGGATGGTAATTGTAGGGATGATCACAGCCACCTGGCAAGGACTTACATTTCCCCGAGTTTCTCGGTTACGAAGAAACTTCGTGTATCTGCATTGTTCGGCATGTTCCGTTTCCGGCAGAAGGCGGTCAATTCCTTCATGTCAACGACGACCTCCACATAATTGACCCCGAGAACGCGTAGATCCTCTTTGATTCTGGAAAGTGCTTCATTCCATTCTTCCCAAGTGTCTTCCAGGTCGTGTCGATCTTCCGCAATGCTAAGGAACTCGTTCCACTGTTCCCTGATGTAAACCGCCAAGCCTATAAATCCCTTGTCATCAGTCATCTATTTTCCTTATACGCGTTCTGTTTTCACGGCCGGTACTTCTCACAACGGACTACAACTGGTTTCACAGCCTCTTCAAAGAGACGCGACCGTGAGGGAGCCTGTGTCTTCCTTGGATCGTCAAGCCGGTCCGATTGTCATTTGATGAACCGGAACGTAAACGGATACCGGTAGCGCTCGCTACGGCTTACTCTGTCGGCAGCCTTGATCATCATTACAATGTCGAAGATCAGAAGGGCCACAAGCAGGGGAATTCCAATGAGGATGAACGCCAGGGCGACGGCGACCAACAGGCAGATGGTCATAGTGATCTGGAAGTTCAGGGCTTCCCGGCCTTGGTCCCGGACGAATTCCGACGTGTCCTTCTTGATCAACCAGACGATCAGTGGCGCGATAATGTTAGAGAATGGCAGGTAAACGATAAGCAGGGCGAACCCCGCCAGATGGCAGATCGTGGCCCAAAGCTTCTCGTTCTGGCTGACCGGCGGCGGAGACATGGATATTGGAATCCCGGACGGTTCTTGGGTATTTTCCGTCATGTTTTTCTCCCTTTCAAAAGAGGTGTTGATCAATCCCGTTCCCTGACTATAAATGACGAACCTGAATATGTCAACCTGACAAACTGATACCATCAAATGCTGCAAATTCCCTCCCGAACTTTCTCTTGACGAACGCAGACTTAATTTCATACAATGGCTTGCGTTAGGTAACGATATCAGGTTCGAAGTGAGGCTGGCGTACGTTGAGAACCGTATCGAGCCCAGACGCTTGAAGAGTGCACGACTTACCGGCCTGTATAGGCCAGCAACCAGCCGACCGTTGGTTCGAGCCAACCCTAGCGAAGCGCGACACTTGCCGATACAATGACGCGTTGGTTCCGATTGCCCTTACGGACTGCCAATCCGAATCGGCAAACCGACGGTGTTACACAAGACCGAGGCGGACCGGAAACCGCGACCTCCGGACCGCCGAATACATGGACGGACGTTATGGCCCGAAAACGCAAGAAGATCGGCGAAATACTGGTGGATTGGGGAAAAATTACGCCCGCGGACCTGGATACGGCGATCAAGCACGCGACGGATCACGGACGGCGACTCGGGCAAGCCTTCGTGGAATTGCAGCTGGCGAGTGAGGAAGACGTCGCCCGCGCCTTGGCCGAGCAGTTCGGAATGGAATATGTCGACCCGGAGACCACCCCGGGAATCGCCGATGCCATGCCGCTTATCCCCGAAGATATCGTTCGCAAACATTTCGTCCTGCCCCTTGGAAAAACCGACGATGGTCGCCTCCGTGTGCTGATCCACGATCCCCTCGACCTCGACGTTCAAGACATGCTCCGGTTCCGTCTGGCGACGGACATCGAGTGTTCCCTGGCGACCAAGACGAAAATCAAAGCCGCGGTCGACAAACTCTCCGCGAGGGGCGAGAGTATCGACAAAACCGTGGACGAACTGAGGCATTCCATTGACGCGTCGGTCGACGGCTCGATGGATTCCTCGATCGATGTGGACGGGCTGAAAATCGAGGGCGACGAAGATATGAACGCCCCGATCGTCCGTCTGATCAACCTGCTGATCACCGAGGCCGTTCGATCCCGGGCGTCGGATATTCACGTCGAACCGTTCGTCGATCGCGTCCGCGTGCGATATCGAATCGACGGCGTGTGTATCGAACGCGACTCAATCCCCAAGAGTATGCAGGGCGCCGTCATCAGCCGTTTGAAAATCATGGCCAAGCCCATGGACATCGCCCAAAAACGCGTGCCCCAGGACGGCCGTATCAAACTGAAAGTCGACGATCAGCAGATCGATTTCCGCGTCAGTTGCATCCCGTCCTATCACGGCGAAAGTATCGTCATGCGTATCTTGCGCCCCGACAACGTCAAAATCGGCGTACAGTCGATGGGATTTGAAGAGGACGACTATCGTCGCTTCCAGAAGATCATCCGTCGACCCAACGGAATCTTCCTCGTCACCGGGCCCACGGGATCCGGAAAAACGACCACGCTGTATGGTGCGCTCCAGGAACTGAACCGGCCGGACAAGAAAATCATCACCGCCGAAGACCCCGTGGAGTACATGTTCCCCGGAATGAATCAGTGCCAGGTCAACGAAGCGATCGATCTGACATTCGCCAAAATTCTCCGAGCCATGCTGCGTCAGGCGCCCAATATCATCCTCGTCGGTGAAATCCGTGACTTGGAGGTGGCCGAGGTCGCCATCCAGGCGGCCCTCCCCGGTCACCTGGTGTTCAGCACACTGCACACCAACGACGCGCCCAGCGCCATCACGCGTTTGATCGATATGGGAGTAAAGCCCTTCCTCGTGGCCAGCTCCGTACAGGCCATCATGGCCCAGCGACTTGTTCGTACCATCTGCAAAGAGTGCAAAGAGGTGGACCCGAATCCCGACCGATACATCTTGCGGCTGGTCGGATTTGATCCGGATAAGATGGAAGACGTCAAAATCTACAAAGGACGGGGATGCAAGGCCTGTCACGGTACAGGATATCGCGGCCGAATGGCTATCTTCGAAATGCTGGAAATGAACAACCAGATTCGCGAACTGGCGTTCGAACGGGCGCCCACCAACAAATTGCGACAGGCGGCCAAGGCAGGCGGCATGAAGCCCCTCGTTGCGGACGGACGAGTCAAAATTCTCAAAGGATTGACCACTCCTGAGGAAATCTCACGCATCACCCAGGAGGAAGGTCTGATTATGGAGGAAGCATAACCGGTGGCTACGATCCAGATTGACCGACTGCTTGAAACATGTATCCGTCGCGGCGGATCCGACTTGCATATCCACTGCGGTCGGCCTCCGGTGCTCCGAATTCATGGACGGCTCCGAAACCTGGAAACCAAGGTCCTCGAGCCTGAAGATACCATATCCCTCATGAAGGCCATCACCCCGGAACGCAACCAACAGGAAATTCAGGAAGAGGGTGGAACCGACTTCGGATTCGCCTTCGGCGACGCCGGGCGTTTCCGCGTGTCCGTGTTCCGGCAAAAGGGCAACATCTCCATGGTACTCCGATTGATCCCCTCGAAACTGATGTCCTTCGAGGAAATCGGACTCCCGCCCATCGTCAAGAGTCTCTGCCGCCGGCCTCGGGGTCTGTTCCTCGTCACAGGTCCGACGGGATCGGGAAAAACCACCACCCTGGCCACCATGATCGACTATATCAATAGCGAGATGGACCACCATATCGTGACGATCGAAGACCCGATCGAGTACTACCATCCGCACAAAAAATCCATGGTCAATCAACGCGAAGTAGGGAACGACGTCCCGAGTTTCGCCGAGGCCCTTCGCCGCGTGTTGCGTCAGGACCCGGACGTCATTCTCGTCGGTGAATTGCGCGACTTGGAAACCATGGAATCCGCTATTCGCGCCGCGGAAACAGGACACTTGGTCTTCGGAACCCTCCACACCACCGGCGCCCAGGGTACCATCTCCCGTATCACCGACCAGTTCCCCGTCAACCAGCAGGAACAGAT
>CAZLZE010000099.1:0-19034 GCA_964563935.1 uncultured Phycisphaerae bacterium
GTGGCTGTGTTGTGGGTGGTCGGTTTGAAGGAAACTTGGGCAGGGCGGGAAGGGGTCTGGATAAACCGGGACTTGGTAACATCGATTTTCCGTAGAGATATTGCATCGGTGAAAAGGAGAATGCCGTGAGTCTGCGAAAACCCGCCTTTTACTGTCTGTTGATTGGGTTGCTTGTGTTTGTCTGTTCGTCCGCGCAAGGGCAACTGCTGTATATCAATGAGTTTATGGCACTGAATACGACCATTGACGACGACAAGGGTGAGGCCGACGACTGGGTGGAGATCTACAACGGAGGCGATACGCCCGTTGATCTTGGCGGAATGTACTTCTCCGACGATCCGAACAACCTCACCAAGTGTCTGATCCCAGCCGGCGATCCGAACAATACCACGATTGCGCCCAAAGGCTTTCTCGTTTTCTGGTTTGACGGTCAGCCGTCGCAGGGAACACGCCACGTCAACACCAAACTCGACGGCGGCGGCGACAGCATCTGCCTTACCGCCTCGGACGGGACAACGATCATCGATTCGCTCACGTTTGGCCAGCAGACGGCAAATGTTTCACGCGGAAGGAAACCGGACGGCAGCACCAGTTGGTATTCCTTCACCCAAGCCACGCCGGGGACCGCCAATACGACGACCGGAACGCTTGGCCCCATCGATCCGCCCGCGTTCTCCCATACTGGAGGGTTCTGCACCGGTACGGTTACGCTGACTCTGACGTCGTCCCTGCCTACGGCGCGAATCTGCTATACGCTCGACGGAAGTGAACCGACAGACGGCGCCTCGGAAACCTCCTATACGCATATGTACCAGGAGATTCGAAACGGCGCGACCAAGGCCGGAACGGGACCGACGGTAACGCGTACGTATCGAACGTATGTGTATTCCTCACCCATCACCATCAGTTCGACCAAGGTCGTTCGGGCGCGTGTCTTCGACACGGGTCGGACGCCCAGCCCCATCGTCACCCACTCGTACATCTTCGGTAATACCTCGACGCTGCCGATCCTGTCGCTGTCCACGACCCCGGCGAATTTGTGGAATCACACCGCGAGTTCAACGACCGGAGGAATCTTCGTCATGGGCCCGCCGCCCTACGGGGCCGAGAGCGACTGGTATCCGGGAGCGAATCTCTGGGAGGACTGGGAACGTCCCCTGCACGTCGAGATGTTCGAGCCCAACGGAACCCTGGCGTTTGGGCAGGACATGGGAGTCAAGCTGTCCGGAGGGACAACACGCCTTACGCCCCAGAAACCCTGCGCAATCTTCGCGCGCAGCAGCTATGGAGCCGGTTCGATTCCCTGTCGAGTGTTCCCCGATCTTGACATCGATAGCTTCGAGGCCCTCGTCCTTCGATGCGCCGGCGATGACTGGGTCAATACGATGTTCCAGGACGCCATGATCACGGGACTGGTCAAGGATCTGGATATCGACATCCAGGCCTATAGACCCGCGGCCGCGTACATCAATGGGTCCTACTACGGAATCTACGAGATTCGCGAGAGGCTCAACGAGCATTACCTGGCATCGCATCACGGTGCAGATCCCGACAACGTCGATATTCTTGAGAACAATATGTCGGCTGTCGCGGGCGATAACGTGAACTACAGCCAGATGATGAGCTTCATCAAGGCGGTCGATCTGACGCAGACGACGAATTACGCGGAAGTCAAAAAGCGGATGGAGATCAACAACTACATCGATTACCTGGCCACGGAAATTTACGCGGCGAATACCGACTGGCCGGCGGGAAATACCCAGTATTGGCGACCCAGAGTCGCCAATGGGCGGTGGCGATGGATGTTGCACGATACCGACTACGGGTTTGCCGCTCCGTTCCAAAATTCGATCTCTGCGGAGATCTTCTCCCACGACACGCTGTCCTACGCCTGCGATCCGAACTCCACTTTCTGGGGCAACAAGCCCTGGTCCACGGAACTCTTCCGGGAATTGCTGGAGAGCCCGACATTCAGGAACGAGTTCATCCGGCGATTCGCCGATCTTCTGAACATCACCTTCCGATCGGACCGCGTCGTAAGCCAGATCAACGCGAAGAAATCAGCCATCGAGCCGGAAATGCCAGCGCATATCGCCCGATGGAAGGACGATGCCACGCCGTGGAGCGAAATGCGCGACGGACAGTATTGGATGAGGCCCATTCAGGACAAAACGCACTGGGACAATCAGGTCCAGCGTCTGGTGGATTTCGCCAATGCTCGCCCCGGCTACGTCCGCAGCCACATCGCCAGCAAGTTCGGTCTGTCGGGCACGGCCACACTGACCTTCAACATCACGCCCGCCGATGCCGGGCAGATCAAGGTCAACCGCATGATCCTGCCGTTCACGTCGGGATCGTGGTCGGGCGTCTATTTCAAGAATATCTCGCTGCAATTGGCGGCCATGCCCGCTCGCGGCTACAAGTTTCAGGGCTGGACCGGCGTCTCCGGGTCGTCTGTGACGTCGCTGACCCCGTCGGCCAGCGGGACCATCACGGCTACCTTCGTCGAGGATGCCGCCAACGAGAATCCGATTGTCATCAATGAGATCAACTACAACTCCAAGTCCAACTTCAATCCCGGAAACTGGGTCGAATTGTACAATCCCAACAACTTTACCGTCGATCTGACCGGCTGGCAGTTCAGGGGCAAGGACGCCGGCGAGGTCTTCACGTTTCCAAATCATACCACGATCGGTCCGGGCGATTACCTCGTCCTCTGTGAGGACAAAATCGCGTTCCATTCCCTTTTCCCGACCGTCGAGAACTACCTCGGCAATATGAACTTCAATCTGAGCAACGGCGGACAAGCGGTCAGCCTGTACGACGCGGCTGGCACGCCCAATCTGATCGATACGGTAACCTACGACGATGCTTCGCCCTGGCCTACCGGACCCGACGGTAACGGACCTACGCTTGAACTGAAAAACGCCAAACTCGACAATGCCTCCGCCGCCAACTGGTCGGCATCAACAAGCCACGGAACGCCCGGCAGCATCAACTCCGCTCACTGCTACAGCCTGACCACCAGTGTGACCGGTAGCCACGGAACGCTCACCCCAAGTTCCGACTACTACGTCTCGGGACTCGTCGTAGACCTGACGGCTACGCCTGATTCCGGGTACCGCGTCAAGAAGTGGACCGGTGCCGACAACGATCTGCTCACCACGAATGCTAATACCGTTACCATGTCCTCTGATCGAACCGTAACAGTGGAGTTCGAGGCTATTCCTCCCGTTCAGTATCAACTGAGCACCAGCGTGCCGGGCGGCCATGGAACACTTTCGCCTCTGTCGGGCAAGAAGGATTCCGGCGATGTCGTTACGCTCACCGCCGTTCCGGATACGGGATACAAAGTCAAAAAATGGACGGGCACGGACGACGATACGTCAATTTCGACGACTAATACGGTGACGATGACCGCAGACAAGATCGTGACCGTCGAGTACGAGGTCGGGATTACGCAATATCAACTGACAACCAGCGTAACGGGTGGACACGGTGTGATTTCGCCGGCCTCTCAAAAATACGACTCCGGAACCATCGTCGCCGTCAAGGCCACACCCGATTCCGGATACCGCGTAAAAGCCTGGTCCGGCACCGCCAACGATACCTCCGCCGCAACGACCAACTCCGTGGTGATGAACGCCGATAAGACGGTTACCGTTTCCTTCGAATCCATCACTATTCCGCAGTGGCAACTGACCACGCAAGTAACCGCCGGAGAGGGCAGTTTGATCCCCGCCTCGCGGGCCTACAACGTCGGTACTGTTGTCAGTCTCACGGCAATCCCCGACACGGGCTTCCGCCTCAAAAAATGGACGGGAACCAACAACGACGCGTCGTTCTCGAACACCAATACCGTCACCATCAGTTCCGACAAGACCGTCAGCGTGGAATTTGAAGCCATACCCATCCAGCAATACCAGTTAACGATGAGCGTTGTCGGCGGGCATGGGACGCTCATCCCGGCCTCCGGCAAATTCAACGTCGGAACCCTGCTCACCCTGACGGCTACCCCTGATCCCGGCTATTGCGTCAAGAGATGGACCGGAACGAACGACGATGCTTCTGTCAGCACGACCAACAAGGTCCTCGTCCGGGCGGATTCCAGCGTAAGCGTCGAATTTGCGCCCGAGAGCGTGTCGCCGACGCCAACTCCGACCCCGGACAGTTCCGGCACGCCGACGCCCACGGCCACCGTCACACCGACCGACGGAGTCACCGCGACCCCCACCGACGGCGATGATAACGGCCCTGGCGGGGGCGGCAATGTCATAGTCGCCCCAACCGGCATGTGCGGAAGCTCCGGACTGCTGGTGATTCTGGCGACTATCCTCTTCGCCGGACTCATCACCGCTACCCTTTTACATCAACGTGGAACGAAGTGACGGCATGCAGGACGCCCATGACGTCTCTGGAACGATCAATAACTCTTGCGCGTGGTGGATGCAACCATCGGCGCGACCGGACAGTTCACCGGCAACCCGTTGGGATGGTGTTCGATGCAAGATATTGCGGTCTTCTCCTTGCCCACGAAAACGCTGTTCGCATAGTTGCTCTGACATGGAAACCTGGCATTTGCGCGGCCCATCGGGACGCACCATCTTCTTTTCTTCAATGTGGCGCACACACTCTTGCGTGCGATCTTTCTTCTCCTCTCTTTTCTTGATCAAAGACGCCAACGTACGGTATCATTACGCTTGAGAAGGTGGGCCGACAAAATGCCAGTGGGGACGATGTCATATGATGACCGAAAAACAATCCGATCTGTTCGATCCGGTCTGCGGAATGCACGTGGACGCCGAGGATAACGCCGGAACGTTTCGCTACGAAGGTGCGACGTACGGATTCTGCTCAAAAGGATGCTTGCAGAAATTCAAAGCCGATCCCGCCAGGTACGCCCACCCGGAACCCGAGCCTGCCGCCACCCCCCCAAGCTCCGAGGCCATGCAGACCACCTATACCTGCCCCATGCATCCGGAGGTGGTCCAGAAGGGGCCCGGGGCATGCCCGAAGTGCGGCATGGCGCTGGAACCTGTGGAAGTCTTGCAAGAGGAGGAACAGAACGCCGAATTGGAGGATATGACCCACCGATTCTGGATCAGTGTCATTCTCTCAGTTCCGCTCGTCGTAGAAGCCATGGCCCGTCACATCCCGGGCGCAGCAACGCACGCAGTCTTTGCCAGCCGCGCATCGATGTGGCTCGAACTCCTGCTCGCCACGCCCGTAGTGCTCTGGTGCGGATGGCCACTCATCGTCCGCGGATGGATGTCCGTCGTCCACCGACACCTGAATATGTTCACGCTCATTGGCTTGGGCGTGATGACCGCCTACATACACAGCCTGATCGCCACCGTGTTCCCCGGCATCTTCCCGTCGTCCTTTCGCGACGCCCAGGGACACGTGGGCGTCTACTTTGAAGCCGCCGCCGTCATCACCTCCCTTGTCCTCCTTGGACAAGTCATGGAACTCCGCGCCCGAAGCCGGACAAGCCATGCCATTCGTGCCCTCTTGGGACTAAACCCCAAGACCGCCCGCCGCGTGCTTTCCGATGGCTCGGAAACCGATGTTCCCTTGAGCGACGTGACCGTGGGCGACCGTCTCCGCGTCAGGCCGGGCGAGAAGATCCCCGTCGACGGCGAGGTCGTCGAGGGTGCGGGCTCCGTCGACGAATCCATGGTGACGGGCGAGCCGATCCCGGTGGAAAAACAGCCGGGCAGCGCCGTCATCGGCGGAACCGTCAACGGCACGGGCAGTTTCATCATGCAAGCCAAACGCATCGGGCGCGACACCCTCCTGGCCCAGATCGTCCGCATGGTCTGTTCTGCACAGCGAAGCCGGGCACCAATTCAGCGGGTCGCCGATCTGGTCGCCGGCTGGTTTGTCCCCGCGGTCGTACTCGTCGCTGTGCTTACCTTCATCCTCTGGGCCGTCTTCGGACCCGAACCGCGGCTTGCCTACGCCATTGTCAACGCGGTGGCCGTCCTGATCATCGCCTGCCCGTGCGCCCTCGGACTGGCCACGCCCATGTCCATCATGGTCGGAACGGGGCGAGGGGCGACCGCCGGTGTCCTGATCAAAAATGCCGAAGCCCTGTAGATCCTCGAGAAGGTTGGCACCGTGGTCTTCGACAAGACCGGCACGCTGACCGAAGGCAAGCCGAAGTTGGTCTCGGTCATCCCCGTGGAAGGAACGTCCGAAGCCCGCGTATTGGAAACTGCGGCTAGTCTTGAGCGGGCGTCGGAACATCCCCTGGCCTCCGCTATCGTCGCCGGGGCAAAAGAGCGAGCAATTGCCATGACTGAGGTCCGCGATTTTGAGTCGCTCACGGGCAGGGGAGTTCGGGGCGAAATCCAAGGCCGAAAGGCCGCACTGGGAAACGCGAGGCTCATGAATGAATTGGGTGTGTCCCTTGATCCGCTAATCTCCAGCGGAGAAGCTCTGACCCGCGAAGGTCAAACGGTGATGTACGTGGCCGTGGATGGTCAGGCGGTCGGGCTGCTCGGCGTAGCCGACACCATCAAGCCATCGACTCCCGAAGCCATCCGCATCCTGCACGAAGACGGCATCCGGATCGTCATGCTCACCGGGGACAACCAAACGACGGCCCGCGCGGTGGCTGGGAAGCTCGGGATCGATCGCGTCGAGGCCGAGGTACTTCCCGATCGCAAAATCGAAGTCGTCCGCAAACTGCAGGCCCAGGGGCGGATCGTCGCCATGGCCGGCGACGGTATCAACGACGCACCCGCCCTTGCCCAGGCTCAGGTCGGAATCGCCATGGGAACGGGGACCGATGTGGCCATGGAGAGCGCTGGCGTGACGCTCGTCAAGGGCGACCTCCGCGGAATCGCCAAGGCCATCAATCTCAGTCGCGGCACCATGCGCAACATCCGCCAGAACATCTTCTTCGCCTTTATCTACAACGCGCTCGGGATTCCCATCGCCGCCGGTATCCTCTATCCCTTCGCCGGCATACTCCTGAGTCCCATTATCGCGGCGGCCGCCATGAGCTTCAGCTCCGTCTCCGTCATCACCAATGCCCTGCGCCTCCGAAAAACCGCCCTGTGAACGCCGGTCGAAACTCGTAAAAACGACAGGGGCGAGTCGTTGTGACCCGCCCTTGCGGAATACTGAAGAATGGATGGTCTATTTGCGGAAACCTCGGCGTACGAATCCGAGAAGACCGCTGATGAGCAGTCCAATCGTGGCTGGCTCGGGCACTTCATAATTGTACGTCACCGTACCGGTCACCGACGCCTGAGTAACCTGGCTGGCAGCGGTGTTTCCACCGGTGTTGGCCAGCAGGGTCTGGGTGAAAGTGGTAACATTGAGCAGCGTCGAACCCGATCCGGTGAACTCCGCCAGGACTGCGGGGTTGGTGTACGTCTTGGTGTGCGATCCCGTGCCGGTTATCAGGCCGGACGTAGTGGACTGGCCTCCGTCCAGGAGGTAGTTATATTTCGAGGTGTAGATGTCCGGTACGTTGGCATCCAGGTTGCCACCCGAGTCTTGAACTGTGAAGGTGACCTGCGTCAGGCAGTTTCCGGACGAGGGGCTCTCGCTATCGTTGCTGATGGTTAGTACCGAATTGACCGTACCATCGATCTTGATTTCCACCGACAGCAGAGTTCCCAGGGCAGGGTTGAACTGGGGGAACGCCAAGGTCTGGCCAACAACCCAATCGGTCTTGGTCAAGGGAATCGGTGTGGTCGTCGTGAATGGGCCGGAAATGCTGCTGGCATTGGCCATCGAGCAACAAAGAACGGACAGGATACAGAGGGGCAGGATCGCTTTCTTCATGTGTTTTCTTTCTCCTTCTCTCAATAAAGTTTTTGCCACTGCACTCTCATGCTTAAAGGCATTACTGATTAAATATAGCATATTGTGCCAAAGAAAGCAATATAGTTTAACAATAATCAGTAAGGACCGATAATATTTCGGAGATTTGTATCAGAACCACGTTACCTCATAGCACTCGACCTTGTAGGCGGGCAGGCGAAGATCGATAACGGCTTGGCCGTGGTCGTCGAGGGTTAGTGGGTGTGAGGTTGCCTGATCGACCGGTTTGATGGTAGCGCGGCGGGCAGATTTCCAGCCGGCGAATTCGAGGGGGAGCGTGAGTGTGGCGTTAAGGTCATGGTCGGTCGGATTGAAGGCGACGATGACGCCGCACGGGTTGTTCAGTGGGCTGCAGTGCAGGACGGCATCAAGGCCGGTGAAGCTTGGGGCACGGAGCGTGAGGGTTCGCGCGGTGAGGAGGGGTTTGTATTTGTTGTAGAAGGCGATCCATTTTTTGACGAGGGCCTTGCTCTTTGGTCCGTTGAAGATGTGGGCGCCGTGGAGGCAGGCGGTGAATCCGAGCCCGAGATGTGTGGCAAGGGCATGATCGAGTTGGGTGAGGTTGTTTTCGGGATCGTTGACCATGGACGGGCGAGTGCCTTCGTACATCGTTCCGACGGACATGAAACCCCACCGGCAGGAAGGCGGGAGCTTATCGTTGACGGCGACGAGATTGGATCGG
Source organism: uncultured Phycisphaerae bacterium (assembly GCA_964563935.1). Lineage (GTDB taxonomy): Bacteria > Planctomycetota > Phycisphaerae > JAAYCJ01 > JAAYCJ01 > JBAZZQ01. The sequence continues at coordinate 8,522 of CAZLZE010000099.1, forward strand.
AACTGGGTGATCTGATCGAGCCCGACGAGGACGGACATATCGTCTTCGGTATATCCGCCGCAAATTTGTCCGGCGCCGTCGAAGAGGCGTGACTCGGTGGTTGGGCTCTGGACGAAGATGCCGCGTTGGAGCATGTCGCGGTTGAATTGCTGTTCCCAGATCCAGTTGTCGACGCAGGCTGTCTCGGGAGACCTGTGGCCATGTGACTTTTGGTAGCAGACCTGGTTGTAGGGCGGACCGTCGGTCTGAAGTACCTTTACGCCGAGGTCGAGCAGACGGTCGACGTTTTTGCGGAAGTGATCGCCCCAGCCGGAGGATGGGCACATGTTTCCGATTGCACCGGGATCGTAGCGTCGGCCATCAACGCCGAGGAATTCCCAATCCGGGTGCTTTTTGAGGATGTCGCAACCGTGGGGGGCGATGCATTCGCCGACGTAGAAACCGATCTGAACACCGCGAGTGGCGGCATAGTCGCAGAGGGCCTTAAGGTCGGCGTCGCCGTTTGGGAAGAAGCGTTTATTGAGTTGGAAATCGCCGTAGGTCCAGCCGTCGGTGAAGAGGAGGACGACATCGATCCCGACGTCGGCGGCTTCATTGACGGCTTGTCGAAGGTCGTCGGGATTCTTCCATTCGTTCGCCTGCTGGAGGATTTTTGGGTTCTTCGTGTGCGGGGCGAATTCATGGACCAGGTCGTGCCTGGCGACGATGTGCCAGCGATAGTCGGCAGGGCAGACGGCGGTGAGAAGCGAGAAGCTGTCGAGGGACTGGCCGGGTTGAAGCGTTCGCAGTAGTTTCGTGGTGCGCGGGGTGGACCGGCCGAGGAAGCGGGGATCGTTTCCGGAGAAGCACTCGACGTCGAAACCAGTGAACATGAACTCCATTTCCAGACGACTCGGATAGATGCTTTCGAGGGCAAAGCGTGAGATTTCGCAAGGGCTGGCTGAGACGTTTCGGACGGTCAGCCAGGTACGAAGCATGGGACGATCGTTCAGGAGTTCAGCGTGGAGGACCAGTTCGACGCCTGGGAGGCCGGGCAGAGGAGTGAGGGTGAAATCGACTCGCTGGGCGCGGGGCGAGTTTTCCTGATGGACGTCCTTTACGAGAAACTGGCCGCGGATCATGCCGAAATCGGGCGGGTTGACAGTTCGGGAGACGGGCAGATCGATGCCGTCGACGGTGACGATCCCGTCGCAGGGCCACCAGGGATGCCAGTGCATGGCTTCAAGCCAGATACCGGAGCCGGTGGGTCGGATTTTGTATTCGGTGGTGGCCAATCCGTCGGCGACGCACCAGGAACGGATGATCCACGGGTTTTCCAGCGTGACATGGGGGAGGTTCGGGAGTCTGTTTGTCGGCATGTCGATATCCTCTTGAGTTTCTGAAGAGCCGTAAATAGTGGATGAAGGAAGGGAAGTCAAGGGAAAAGGAGGCCGGTGCAAAGGGGACAGACACTGATGGCACGAATGGAGACGAACAGGCGTTACGTTCGGTGTCGCCAACCATTCCCTCAGGCTGGACACGTACGCACCAAATGTCTATGTCGAGTCAGTGTCTTTACTGGCGAGCCGCCAATGGTATGGTATAATACCTCCCGTGTTTATATCTTGCGCACGGTGATTAGGAGAGCGGAAGTACAATGGTTACGTGTAGATCAGTTGGCTGCAAAACGCTGCTTGTTATCAAGTCACTGCTTATGTTAGGACTTCTCGTCCCTGTCCTTCTGACAGGATGCGATCCATTCATGATCACGATTACTCCCTCAACGCAGCCGACTACGCGTCCGGTCGTGGTGATCGATCCGGATCATGTCGACTATGAGACATATTACCTGACCATTGAGACGGTGGGAAACGGAAAGGTCCTGGTGGATCCGAAGGGCGAGTGCTTCCGGTATGACAGCAAGATTCGACTTTCGGCCGTGCCAGACCGCGGCTGGGAGTTCCATCATTGGGAGGGCGATGTCGAAAGCAACAATCCCATCATCAATGTGACGATGGATGCAGACAAGCCCGTTACCGCCGTGTTCCCCAGAATTCCGGTCAACATGGTCGAGTTGGAGGTCGTTCCCGTTGGGCATGGAATCGTGGCCCGTACGCCCGCCGGCGTGATAACCGAAAACGGGAGCCTGTATCCTGAGGGTACAACGGTAACGCTCGAGGCCGACCCGGACGCCGGATGGGGGTTCCTGGGCTTCTTTGATGAAAGTGGCGTGCTGCTCGTTGATGATGAAGTCGCCGATCTCGTCTTGAATGATGACTTCACGATTGTCGCCCGATTCGAAAAACTCGCTCCGCCCCCTCCGCCCCCGTACTGGGAGCAGGAAGTCATCGCCGCCGACGGGCAGTTCCTGGGAGTCATCAACGACGACCCGTTCGATCCGGAGAGCCTGGCCAATCCGTACGGTGTTTACGGCGACCAATTCAGCGTTCTATCGGTCTGGAATTCGTTCAGCATCTACGGAAGCGAGTTCAGCGATCTTAGCGCGTATGACCCATTCGCCGCCGATCCGCCGGGTGTGTATCTCAACGGCGTGCTCATGGGATTCCTGACCACGAATCCCGACTTCTTCCCGCAAATCGATCCGGACGAGGTGGCCGTCGCGATCGGACGATATGACGTGATTCGGTAGCAGACGGTTTGACCCAGACAATGTAAGGTGCCGGCGAAGACATGGCTATCGGAAGCGTGCAGGCATACCACGCAGCAATGTATGTAGTTAAGCCGGATTGCCATGAAGAGTGTTACGAAAAACTCCGGCCGCTGGCATTAAAAACTTGCCTCGTTCCCCGCGACCGTATAAATAGTACTCAATCTCTTGCGCTCACGCACAGTTTGGGGTAAATACCCGTAAAACTGTAATGGATGGGAATACAATATAAGGTGCGTTTCGGAGTCCGAGATGAGTTTCCTGAAGAAAGTGAAATTGGGTCGCGGCGGGATCGACGTGACGGAGCTGTGCTTCGGCACGCTCACCATGTCGCGTCTGCAGGCGGATCTGAGTCCGCAGGCCATGATACCCGTGTTTCAGAAGGCCCTGGAATTGGGCATTACGTTCTACGACGTTGCGCATCGATATTCCACCTATGAGCACACGCGGCTGGGACTCGGCAAGGACATCGACAAGGTTGTTCTGGCGTCCAAAACCGACGCCAAGACGCTGCCCGAGGCGAAGGAACAGATCGATCTTTGCTTCCGAACGCTCGATCGCGATATGATCGACATTTTCCTGCTTCACCAGGTGGAAGACGAAGCGGACTTTCAAGCCCGGCGCCCGATTGTGGATTTGCTGCTGGACCTGAAGCGCAAGGGCCGAATCCGGGCGACCGGACTGTCGTCGCATCGTATTTCGGGCAATGAAGTCGCAATTCGGCACGCGGATGAATTGGATATTCTCTTTCCCGTCATCAATCAGAAGGGGCTAGGGATTATCGACGGTGATTTGCAGGCGGGTCTGGAGAGTCTGCGCCGCGCGAAGCAGGCCGGCTTGGGCGTTTACGCCATGAAGCCGCTCGGCGGCGGGCATCTTCGGCGCGACGTGCCGGGCGCAATCACATTTCTACGTCAGAACAACTGTGTCGACGCCATCGCCGTGGGCATGAAGTCCGTGGAGGAAGTGAAAGTCAACGTGGGTGTGTTCTCCGACGGCCGATTCGCCGTGGACAGAGATATGGCTAAGCGGCTCATCTCCGCGGATCGTCGTACGCTGGTGAATTTCCTCTGCAAACGTTGCGGGGCGTGCCTGAAGCATTGCGATCAGGGGGCACTCTCGCTGGGCGAGAAGAAGGCCCAGGTTGACGAGGACAAGTGTATTTTGTGCGGGTATTGCGCGCAACATTGCCCGCAGTTTGCGATAAGGGTGATCTGAGAATGAAAAGAATCGTTTTGATCGTGTTATCATTTCTGCCGGTGCTCGCGCTCTCGGGCTGTGGAAAGACCGAGGGCAGCGACACGCAGGTTCCGACCGGGAAGGTCCGATATGCCGCCCTCGGTGCGAATGTGCGGGGGCTCGACCCGGGGGACATCGGCGACGTGACGAGTTCCTCCGTCGCCAGCCAGGGCTACGAATGTCTCTATCAATATCATTTTCTCAAGCGTCCGTATGAAATCATTCCCTGCCTGGCCGAGTCGATGCCGCAGATAAGCAAGGACGGACTGACGTATACGATCAAGATCCGTAAGGACGTGTATTTCTTCGACGACCCGTGCTTTCCCAACGGCAAGGGCCGGCAGTTGACCGTCCACGATTTTATCTACGCCTGGAAGCGCATTGCGAATATCAAGTATCTGAGCAAGAACTGGTGGATTTTCGAGAATCGCATCGTCGGCTTGGATGAATTCCGGAACTATACCAAGACGGTCAAAACCGCCAGGGACGTCGATTACTCCCGGCCCGTGTCGGGGCTCACGGCGCTCGATGATTTTACGCTGCAGATTAAACTCAAACAGCCCTGGCCGCAGATTATTTACATTCTCGCGCACCTGCCCACCGCGCCCATGGCCAAGGAGGCGGTGGACAAATATGGACAGAGCATCGTCAACGTGATGGTCGGGACCGGACCCTTCAAGCTCAAGAGCTGGCAGCGGGGTGGGCGAATGATTCTCGTGCGAAACCCCACTTTCCGCAAGGAACTCTACCCCAGCGAGGGCGAGCCGGGCGACCGCGAAAAAGGATATCTCGATGACGCGGGCAAACCGTTGCCCCTGATCGACGGTTTCGTCTACGACGTTGTTCAGGAATCTCAGCCGCGATGGCTGCTCTTCCTCCAGGGCAAGATCGACGCCGCGGGTATTCCGAAGGACTTTTTCTCTCAGGCCATCACGCAGGATAAAACATTGACGCCGTTTCTCCGCAAGAAGGGCATCGGCCTGATCATCGAGCAGGACCCGGACACCTACTGGATCGGCTTTAACATGGAAGATCCGGTGGTCGGCAAGAACCTTGCGCTGCGACGGGCGATGAGCATGGCCTACAATCGCGAGGAGAATATCGACATCTTCATGAACGGGCGAGGCATCCCCGCGAAGGGACTCTTCCCGCCGATGTTCAAGGAGTTTGATAAGAATTTCACAAACCCCTGGTGTCAGTACAACCTCGAAGGCGCCAGGAAGCTGATGAAAGAGGCTGAGAAGATCAACGGCGGACCGATTACGGTTACGCTCTCCATGCCCGGCGCCGACACAACATCGCGTCAGAGCGGCGAATACTTCAAACGCTCGATGGCCAAGATCGGCGTGAAGGTGAAGCTGGATTATCTCGACTGGCCCATGTTCCAGGACAAAGTCAAGACCAAATCCGTTCAGATGTTCACCATGGGGTGGGTGGCCGATTATCCGGACGGCGAAAATTTCATGATGCTGTTTTATTCGCCCAACGAATCACCGGGCCCGAACAATTTTAATTACAAAAATCCGAAGATCGACGAGCTGTTCCGCAAGGCCCAGGTCATGCCCGACACCCCCGAGCGGCTCAAGCTCTACCGGCAGATGGAACGGATTATCTGCGACGATGTGCCCGCGATTTTCGAGGTGCATTCGATCGCCTACGTTCCGTACTACACGTACCTGAAGAACAACAAGCCGAGTTCGTTTGCCTGGGGCGCGGCCAAGTACGGAAACATCGATCTGGAATTGCGGAAGAAACTGGTGGGACGATGAAGCAATATATCCTTCGCAGACTGTTGAACGTGATACCGATCCTCTTCGGAGTGATGACGATCACGTTTGTCCTCTTCAACGTCGTCGGGGGCGATATCTCCTCGGAGATCGCCGGAAAGGCCGCCTCCAAGGAGACTATCGCGGAGATTCGCCACGAGTACGGCTGGGATAAGCCGCTGATCCTCAACTGGTCCGCGCTCGGCAAGGGCGATATCAGGGGCTTTTTCGATTCCCAGTACATGCACCACCTGTGGAACTCGGCCACGTTCAATTTCGGCACGTCGCTGCGCGACCGCCGTCCGATCAGCGAGACGATCGCCACGGGCGCGATCCCCAGCTTGAGCCTCACCGTTCCCATGTTCCTCATCGGACTGACTACCGCGCTGAGCATTTCGCTCCTTGTGGCCTACGTTCGCGGAAGCTGGATCGATAGATCGCTGGTTTTCGTTACCGTGCTGGCTATGAGCATGCCGTATTTGTCGTACATTCTCATCGGCCAGTGGTTGTTTGCCTACAAGCTCGAGTGGTTCCCCGTCTTCGGGTATGAGCCGGGGATCAATAAGATTTACTACATTGCGCTGCCGGTGATGATCGGCGTGATCAGCGGCCTGGGCGGGTCGATCCGCTTTTACCGCACCGTTATTCTCGATGAGATCCACGCCGACTACGTCCGCACGGCCCGGGCCAAGGGCGCGTCGCAAACGCGAGTGCTCTTTAAGCACGTGTTGAAGAATGCACTCATTCCTGTGATCACGCAGGTGGTCCTGGCCATTCCGTTCCTCTTCCTCGGCTCGCTGCTTTTGGAACGCTTTTTCGGAATCCCCGGCTTGGGGTATCTGACGATCGAAGCCATCAATGCCCGCGATTACCCCGTGATCAACGCCATGACGTATATCGGCGCGATCCTGTACATCTTCGGCCTGATCATGACGGACATCTGCTACGCACTGGTCGATCCGAGAGTGGAACTGCAGTAATCGACCAGAGGCGGGGCCGGTATTCTGGTTCTGATCGTACGATGGATTACCCGTCGCAGGAAGAACTTGGGCGGGTAGCGGATAGGGCGGGTTTCGTAACCCGGAAGTTTTGTTTCTATGGACAGCGAAAAGGCAACCATGACTGCAACAAAGGATCGCCGGCTCAAGTGACTGTGGAATATTCACTTGCCCAAGGCGCTGAGTGTCGCGGAATTGGCTTGGACTAGCGAGATGCTTTTCGTGGTGCTGATTCCGACGATTGGCGAGGAGATCGGCTGGCGGGGGTACATGCTTCCTCACATCGCGTGTGTCATGTCCACGAAGAAAGCGGTTATCTGGCACGGCGTGATCTGGTACGCGTGGCATTCCAGCATGTACATCGCGCCGAATAGGAATTCGCTATTTTTCCCGAATGGCTTTGTAGATCGTTCTCGCGATGGCGGCCATGCCGCGGTCGCCCGGGTGCCAGTTGACGCCGTCGTGCTTGAAGTGGCCCTCGGAGCCTGCTCGGTTCTTCACGTCGCCGAACAGGTGCGAGATGTCCACGTAGGTGGCGCCCTGGTTGGCGGCGGCCTTCTGAATCCACGGATTCAGAGCGGTATTTCCCCATGCGCTCAGGCAAAATACGCGGCAGGGATGGTCCTTGCGCAGGGCGGCGATCATTTGCTCGTAGGGTTTCTGCAGTTCCGCCTCGTCGGCCTTGCCGCGGTAGTTGTCGCCGAGTTCAATGATGATCAGGTCGGCGTCGCAGGGCAGAAGGTGTTCGAAGCCCTTCATGGCCGCTTCATTGGTCACGCGATCGAGTCGGAGTTGGGGCGTGGCCTTGGGCTGGGCGTCGCAGATTTTCTTGAAGAGCAGATGGGCGAAATCCTTGTCCACACCGGTGGCGGCCATGCCGCAGTCATTGGGCCAGTCGAGCATCGCCGAGGGTCCGTGATGCGTGATGCTGTTGCCGATGATGAGCACCTTCTTGAAGGTCGTAATGTTCCGATCGAGGTAGTGTTTGAGGACCTGTGCGCGATCGGTCAAGCCTTCGGGCTTCTTCGGCTTGCCGACTCCGGGAGTTCCGTATTGGGCGTAGAAGAGTCCTTCGTTGGGGTCGGGGACGGCGGTTTTGACATACTTCCCGGCCTTGTCGTACAAGTCCACTTCGCTCGATTCCTCCAGGCTCCACACGTCGGCCTCCTGCCAGGAATGGTAGTTCCAGTCCCAACCCATCTCTTCAAACAACTCGATAAGCTCGCGAAGATACCGAGCACCATTGGGCGCCCAGCGGGCCACGCTGAATTCACCCACGTAGATTTGAATGCCGTTCTTTCGCTGAAATTCGATGGCGTCCTTGATTTCCTCGCGCAGGCGTTTCTTATCCCACATTCCGCCGCCGTGCTCATTGAACGGGCCGGGGAAGGAACGCGGTATCTTATTGCTCACGCCCTGGTGCGTGTACTCGACGGGTTGATAGGGGTGAACCGAGTAGATCACGGGCATGACGGGGTCTTTGACCGGCGTAAAGCCCGCAAAACCCCAGGTCAGCATTCCGGGACCCGGTTCGACGACGATCGGGTGTTTCTTGTCTATGGTGCGGATCGCGTCGGTTGTCTTCTGTGCCCATTCGGGCCACGTGGGCGGATAGCTGGGATGGCTGTGGACCACGGTCCAATCGAGCGGCTCGTTGAGCAGGTCGAACCAGATCACCTCGTCGCGGTTCTTGCAGATTTCCGCGACCTGTTTCCAGCATTCGATCAACACTTTCAGGTTGCTCTCGTCATACCAGGATTCATGAGACGCCTTCGCGCCGTCGTCGGAGTATTTTTTAGGATTGTCGTTCGGAATCTGGTGCAGATCCAGTACGACGGCCAATCCGAGCGCCTTGGCGCGGTCCAAACCTGCCGGCAAATCGGCGAGAATCTTCTTCCACGTCTCCTGATATGACGGCATCTTCCACTGATCTTTCCACCACACGGGGCACATCATGTAGCGCACCTGGTTGGCGTTCCAGTTCTTGGCAGCGCTGGCCAGCGTGGCATCGTCCATCCGGCAGACGGTGAATCCGCGGTATTGGGTCTTCCACTTTCCGTCTTTGGCCGGCGCAGCGGCGTGGGAAAGTGATGCGACACTCATAACCAGTCCGATCACGCCAATCGTGATACCAATTCCCTTCATGAAAACTCCTTTGAATCTCGGTTGTCTCAGAATCGCTCTGTCAAACTACCACGGCCAGCCGGCATGACTGCCGTAGGTTTCGTACCAATATACGTCATTATTCGGGACATCCTTCTCCCACGTGACATGCCAGTCCAGCCATAGATAATTGGCTCCGTCTCGATGTCTTCTTTCAACTCCGCCGGTCCAGGGATCCGACGCCGAGTCCTTGGGCGTAATCCAAACCAATTGATAAGCCGAACATCCCTCGGCCACGCCTACACGTCTTTCCGGCTCGGGAATGCTCTGGTACTGGCGGAAATTGGCGTCTGGCGTACCTGCCCAGCGGAAGAAGCAGAAGTTCACTTTGTAGCTTAGGTATACCCATTCATGATATGGATCGCTCGGACACGTGAAAATGTGTTTGCCCGTGTCTTGCCAGTAATTTCCCAATCGCCAGAACCACGTCTGATTGGTGGACTGCACATAGGCCTGAGGCAGCATCCCGTTTGAATCCTCAAGATAGTAGATGAAGGCCATCCCGATCTGCTTGAGATTCGACATACACGCGACCTGCCTCGCGCTCTCCCGAGCGCCGTTCAGCGCCGGCAATAGCAATGCCACCAGCACGGCGATGATGGCGACAACGACAAGCAGCTCGATTAGCGTGAATCCCTTTTTGCGTTGCATCGGTTATCTCCTTGAGTCGGAAATGATGAGTTCACAAACCCATCCTACCGTAATTGTACTAAATTGTCACTCCATCAACTGCGGTTCGATGGCCGCCCAGAGGGCGTCCGCGATCTTCTGCATACCGAGGTCTCCCGGGTGCCAGGCGACGCCGCTGTGCTTGAAGTTCAGGGCGCGGTTTTTTTCATCGCCAATGAAGATGTCGATGCGAACCCAAGTGGCGCCGGCTCGGGTCGCCGCCGCTTGCATCAGCGGATCCTTCTTCTTGCTGGTGCCCCACGTGCTGGTGCAGACGATCAAGGCATGGGGGTTGGCCTTTTTGATGGTTGTAATCATTTCTTCATAGGGCTTACCCAGCGTGGCCTCGGTTGACTCGTCGTCTTTGAGATTATCGCCGATTTCAATGATGTACAGGTCGGCCTTGAGATCGGCGAGCTGTTTGTGCTTGGCCGGGTCCTTGACCTGCCAGTCGGGGAAGTTGTCGATGATCAATTCCGGTTTCACGCCGGATTTGATTTGGTGTTCGCCAACCATCGCATGCACACGATGGGCGAAATCCTTGTCTTCACTGCTGGCGGCCATGCCCCAGTTGTTGTTCCAGTCGGAATCGGCCAGCGGGGGATGGCGCGTGATGCTGTTACCTGAAATAACGATTTTTTTGATGATCTTCGGTTGCGGGCGGGTCAGCCGGGCGTAGAAGGTCGGCTCGTAGCCCCGCAGGGTGAATTTGTCGTTCAGCGTGCCGCTTTCAAAGGTTTTGCGTAAGAAATTGTGTTTGCTGTATTTTAAACCCTTGAGCCAGGGAGCCTGGATCGTCGCGGAGATCCGATCCACCACGACGGGAAGCGAGCCGGACTGCGAACACATCTGCGCGATTCCCTGCTGCCAGAAGTCGCTGGTGGCCAGATTCTCCGGATGGACTTCCATGCCGGTATTCTGGCCTCGGGAGACGGCGGTGATGAGGATGCTGTTGGATTTTTCCAGGGGCCGGCCGTCCTAGGCCACAATGGAAATCATACCGAACTGGCCGACGATGCCTGTGATCCGCC
>CAZLZE010000100.1:0-18730 GCA_964563935.1 uncultured Phycisphaerae bacterium
CGAAGATCTGGAGCCTGCCGGTTGTCTACATCATCGAGAACAATCACTACGGGATGGGTACTCATTACCGGCGGGTATCGGCGGTGTATGATCTGTACAAGGCTGGTGATGAATACGGGATTCCAGGGTCCCCTGTGGATGGGATGGATGTGCTGAAGGTGTACGAGGCGGTACAGGCGGCGGTGACGCGGGCGAGGCAGGAGAAGATTCCGACGCTGCTGGAGGTAAAGACATACCGCTACCGAGGTCATTCGATGAGCGATCCTGCGCAGTATCGAACCAGGGAGGAACTGGAGGAACAGAAGAAACTGGACCCGATTCTGATCCTCAAGACGCGGATGATGAACGAGCGAGAGCTGACGGACAAGGAGTACGCGGCGATCGAGGAGGAATGTCGAAAGATCGTGGATGAGGCGGTGAAATTCGCGGAAGAGAGCCCCGATCCGGCTCTTTCCACGTTGTACGAAGACGTTTTGGCGTGAACAAGAGGACAACCGATGGCGATCATCAGTTATCGAGACGCGGTTCGGCAGGCGATGGACGAGGAGATGGCCCGGGACGAGCGGGTATTTTTGATGGGGGAGGAAGTGGCGCAGTATAACGGGGCGTACAAGGTGAGCCAGGGACTGCTGGCGAAGTACGGGGATCGACGAGTGATCGACACGCCGATCACGGAGGCCGGGTTCGCCGGGATCGGGATCGGGTCAGCCATGGTGGGTCTGCGCCCGATCATTGAGTTCATGACTTTCAATTTCGCGTTTCTTGCCCTGGACCAGATCATCAACAACGCGGCGAAGATGCGGTACATGTCCGGCGGTCAGGTCGCCATGCCGATCGTGTTTCGCGGTCCAAACGGGCCGGCGGAGTTTCTGGCGTCGCAGCATTCGCAGAACACTGCCACCTTCTATACTCACGTGCCCGGACTGAAGGTCGTCGCCCCGTCCACACCCTACGATGCGAAGGGGCTGCTCAAATCGGCCATTCGGGACGACAATCCGGTGGTCGTTCTGGAGGGGGAGTTGATGTACAGTTGGAAAGGCGAAGTGCCTGACGAGGAATACCTGGTGCCGATCGGTGAGGCGGACATCAAGCGGTGGGGAAACGATGTGACGCTGATTACGTACGGACGGCCGTTGCGGCTGGTTCGGGAGGTCGCGGAACAACTGGAGCGGGAGGGCATCGACGCGGAGATTGTGGATCTCCGATCGCTGCGCCCGCTGGACGAAGGAACGATCTACCAGTCGGTGACCAGGACAAACCGGTGCGTGGTAGTGGACGAAGCGTGGCCGATGGTGAGCGTGGGCTCATACGTGGCGTGGCTGATTTCGAAGAACTGCTTTGATCTTCTGGATGCGCCGGTCGAGGTGGTGACCATGGAGGATGTGCCGACACCATACAATCGTCAGTTGGAATTGGCGGCCGAGCCGTCGGCGGAGAAGATTACCAGTGCGGTGAAGAAGGTGTTGTACAAATGAAGCTGCAGTGAATCGCAGGCTACGGGAGGAGCGAAATGGCGGAGAAATTGTTGATGCTGGCCTTGTCCCCGACGATGGAGAAGGGGACGATTGTCAAATGGCATAAACAAGAAGGCGACACGATTGCCAACGGTGAGGTGTTGTGCGACGTGGAGACGGACAAGGCGGTGATGGAGTATCCATCGAGCACGGATGGGACGCTTCTAAGGATATTGGTCCCGGAGGGCGGGTCGGCCGCGGTGGAAGAACCAATCGCCATCGCGGGCAAATCCGGGGAGGATATTTCCGATCTGCTCAAGACGGTTGCGCCGCCGGTTCGAAAGGAGAAAGTGGGTCAGGCCGAGGCGGCTTCGAAGGTGGCTGACGGTGAGATGTGTCCGGTGGGTGTGTCGGCGACGAAGCTTCCGGATGGCAAGATCCGATCATCGCCCCTGGCCCGAAAACTGGCAGAGCAAGCGGGTCTGAATCTCGCCGACATTACCGGTACGGGACCGGAAGGGCGAATTACAAAAGAAGACGTGGAGCGGACGATTCAGCAGCGGTCGGCGAAGATGGTCGAAAAGGTCCCGCCCACACCTCTGGCGGACGAGACCATTCCCGTCAGTGCGAAACGCAGAGCCATTGCCGACCGGCTGTCGAAGTCGAAGTTCAGTGCGCCGCATTACTACCTTCGGGTGTCCGTGGAGATGGACGCGATCATGGCCGATCGAAACAAGTACAACGCCGCCGCGGAAGATAAGCTGTCGTTGAATGCCTACCTGATCAAATTCGTCGCTGAGGCGATCAAACATCATCCTATGGTGAATGCGACGTGGAACGGCGAGACGATTACAAAGCATGGACGCATCGATATCGCGCTGGCCGTGGCACAGCCGGACGGACTGGTGGCACCGGTGGTTCGCGATTGCGGAAACAAAGGCATTCTCACCATCGACGCGGAACTCAAGGGTCTGATCGACAAGGCCAGGAATAATCGTCTGACGCCTGCCGACTATGAGAACGCCACGTTCACCATCAGCAACCTCGGATCCTACGGTATCGAAGAATTCACCGCGATCATCAATCCGCCCGGGTCCGCGATCCTGGCCGTTGGGGCGATTGAGAAGCGTACGGTCGTTTCGGAACAGGAAGATATTCTTATTCGGTCCATGATGACGATCACGCTTTCGTGCGATCATCGCGTAATCGACGGCGCGGTCGGCGCCGCCTTTGCGAAAGACCTCAAGGCGATCATGGAATCGCCCATTCATGCGTTGTATTGATGTTCCCACGGCGATACGCTGGCGGAGCAGATCGGACGAAAAGTGGAGGAATTCGGACGTGTTATTACGATATGAGCGAACCGATAATGGGTTGCAATGCGTCGGCCAGGCGGACGTACCCCAAATCGCTCGGATGCGAACTGTCGACGGTGGCTTCACTGTCATCACCCAGGAGATCATCCCCTTTGGCGTAATGGAGATTCACGCCCCCCGCGTCTGTCAGACGCTGATAGGCGGTCCGCAGTTCGCGCCGACGGGCCATGTGGAGGTCCATGCCCTTTGGCCAGAACCACGCGTTGGTTCCCGTTCGATCTTCCACGAGGAGAATCGGCGTCGTCGGTCGTGCGACGCGCAGGACGCGGACGAAAGGTTCCGTTCGCTGCGCGATCATCTCCGGCGGCATATTGGGCAGGCAGTCGACGATGTACAACGCGGGATCAAGTTCAGCCATGAGATGCGCAATCTCAATATCCATCAGCCCGCTGCCGGCGAATCCAAGATTGATCATGGATCGATCGAGTCGCCGTCCGAGGATTGAGGCGTGACACATTCCGGGACGCGACGCGCCCTCGCCGTGCACGATAGACGTACCGTAGTAGGCGATGGATTTGCCTTCGAAGGGTACGATGGGCGCAATCCCAGCCTCCGGGTCGATGCCGATCTCAAGGCGATCCAACTCATTTCGCAGCGGCAGATAGAGCAGGAAATCGTGGTTCGCGCGGGGAATGTCGGCAAGTAGTGTCCACTGGTTGGTTGCAGCCGAGGGTTGGCCGACGCTCGCCGTTCTCTGCCAGTTCGCGCAGGATGCGCACCTTGTACTCCCGCAAACCAGGCGAGGCCAGGTTTCACATGCCCTGCCACCACCAGGTCTTGATCACCCAGTCTGGATGCTCGGCCTTCACCGGAAACAACTTCTCCATCTCCAATCCCTGGGGATTGGTCTCCACTTCCGAGATACGCGCGTTCCAGAAGGCTTCCTTTCCTCGCTTGTGGGATTCCTCAACGACGATCTTGATCCAGTCCAATCCTTGTCCCCGCCACTTGGCGAGATTCGGGTCCGTATTCGGCGGCAGAATCTTACTCGGATATACCGCGTCGTTGCCGAGGGCGATATCCCACCAGATGCTGTCGATCTGGGTCCCTGGTTCGTCGATGTAGTTGAATCGATACGCTACCCATCTGTTGATGTCCATTCCGAGCAGGGGCGTATCGGCTGCGTCGTATTGGACGATGATTCGTCGCTGGCGGTTGACGGCGGCCATGTGGGAGCTGGAGAGTTCAAAGGGCTGTGTCATGACAGATTCCTTTTTGGCCGATTTTTGTACCCCCGTTGCCGTCTCGTGTCAATCTTAATCCGATGATTGGTGTATTGACAGGAGGGGCGATACAGTGTATCATAACGATCGATACGGCGTATCATTCATGGGAGTTCGGATTGCGGATGGTTGTTGAGACGAAAGACCAGCTAAAGTACCAGGTTCTTGCCCGGAAGCTTGAAAATGATATTCGCTCCGGCCGATTATCGCCTGGCCAGGCGGTGCCGTCTATTCGTAACCTCATGCAAAAAGGCAAGTTAAGCATGGCGACGGTCGTTCGGGGGCTGGAGGTGCTCGAGCACAAGGGCCTGATCCATCGGATGAGCACGCGTGGGTATTTCGTCACCGACCGCCACCGGCCCGATCCGACGGTGGGGCAGATTGCGTTTGTCACCCCAGCCCTGGCGGAAGATACGCGGGAGTTCGTCAAGGGGTTGACCCAGGCCATCGCGCCGCAAGAGCATCTGACCTTGGCCACTTACTCCGCCAACGCGGACCTTGCGATATACCAAACTCTGATCCATCGAATAGCCCGGATGAAACCGACGGGCGCGGTGGTGACCTCTCTGCCTCCGGAGATCATGAGGGTTCAGGTTGACTCTCTGGCGGAACGCGGAATTCCGTTTGTGACGATAGGACAGAAACTGCCGGATTTCCCATGTGATCGGGTGGATTATCCCGGCGGGCAAAGCGCCAAGAAACTTCTGCCGCATTTGCTGGAACGAGAGGCGAGTGAGGTTATTCTCTTCGTGGTAAACCCTCTGACCGATCCGAGCCGTCAGGAGATCATCCGCGGCTTTCGGGAAGGATTGGCGCAGGCAGGGGTCGTGATTCCGGATGATCGGATATTTTCGTTCGATACGCCGCATGGGTTTACCACACCCGCGGACCCATGTATCGACAGTCAGCGGGCGATGGAAGACATTTTGGCGAGGGGCATTTCGTTCAAGACGGTAATCTGCTGCCACGACTACCCGGCTGTCGGGGCGCTGCGTGCGATTCTGGGAGCCGGGCTTCGCGTTCCGCAAGATGTCAAGGTGGTCTCCTGTGCCCGCTGCGGGGTCGCCGGCGCGTCACCGATGAAACTGACGACGGTCAATGTGAACCGGGAGGAGCAGGCGCGGGTAGCGGGCGAACTGCTCCTGCGCCGGATCGATGGATACGACGGTCCGCCCGAGGTGCACTATGTCGGCGGCGATTTGATTATTGGGGAAACATCGTAAAGGACGAGACTATGAAACGGCGAAGCGGTTTTACATTGATCGAATTGTTGGTCGTTGTGGCGATTATTGCCGTACTTATCGCGATGCTGCTTCCAGCCCTTCAAGGGGCGAGGGACAAGGTCAAGGATATGACCTGCCAGTCTAATTTGCGGCAGATCGGGGCTGCCTTCGCGTTCTATGCGGGTGAAAATAACGATCGATTCCCTTATGTGGGACAAGCGCCTTTTCTGGGGAATCCCGACAATCCATACTGGATGCCGAATCTTCAATGTGCCTTGGAAAAATGGCTTCCCCGCACGGAGGATTTCATCTGCGCGAATCGCCCCTGGTGGCCAGGAGAAGCGGCGGCGCTGGACAAGCCGTGGAAGCGCTCGCCGATCTGGAACTGCGAGAAGAATGAACTTTTTCCGAATGCGGCTTGGTATACCAACTTTGGATCAAGCTTCCTCTACTTCTCTCGTCCCGGCTTTCCCAACGACTATGGCAACAAAGCCGCATACAGTCTTTGTGATCATACCGTGAGTGAAGTTGGCGAACCCAGCCGGGCTATGGTGATTACCGAATGCTCCCCGATTCCGCCCCATGGAGGATTCACCTATTCGAATGCCTTGTGCGTTGACGGTCATGCAGGCCCCCGGGTTTGGGGGATCGCCGGACAATGGAATTTCGCTACCGGGAAGATTGACTGAGAAGTGTACTTGCCATCATTTATTCTAAGGAGTTGAACATGCGGCGAATCTCTGCCTTGATTGTTTACGGAATGATCTTTGCCTGGACCGCCCCATCGCAGGCCGTGTGGCAGAACGTTAACCTGAACTTCGCCATTAAAACCGACGCCAACCTGGTGCAGGGTCCGGGGCACTATTACGAGATTGACCCGCCGAAGACGGGCCCATGGACGGCCGCGTTCGATCTTCGCAACCATCAGGCGAATGCGGAAGGATTCGTTATTCGCGTGTGGTCCGCCGAGACGGTCAACTTTTCCGATCACAACGTGGCTTCGGGACACGCTGGAAAGAGCAGCCATATTGCGTTCAAGTTTGTGTCGACCACGACACCGTTCTCAGCCGTTACATGGGACTTCGGCACGGTCGGTATGCATCTGTCTGCGGGGGCGAAACTGACCGCGAAATACAGTGTGGACGGATACAAGTGGATGAATGTATATGATTGTCCGCCTGCCGAAGGCGACGTCGCTCTCAAACCGGTGAGTTTCACGCTGCCGGAACCGACGAACATGATCTATCTCGGATGGTTCGCCGAGGTACCGGAGGGCAAGAACTGCTTCTGGCTTCTGGGCGATACGGGCCGGCTGACGTTCACGCCCTCGCCGTTTGCCAATCAGGGCCATTTCCACGGGTCGCGATTCGTCCCCAACACTTTCTTCGCCACGACCACGCACGTCAACAGCGAAGGTGGAATCCGTCTGATGCGGGATCTGAATATGCGCACAGTGCGCATCGATTTTCCCTGCGTCGGTTTCATGCCGGAAAAGGGGCAATACAACTTCAGTTCCGATATATGGTTCATTCAAAGCGCGGATCTGGGCCTTCGTAGCGGGTTGGACCAAGAGGTGGTGGTGACGACGGCGCCGAAATGGATGCAGATGCCGGATGGACGGTTTCCGAGTGACGAGAACTTGGGAGCCTTTGAAGAAGGAATTTATCAACTCGCCAAAAAGTACAAAGGAAAGATCAAATACTGGGAGGCCTGGAACGAACCGGACATGGCCGTGCATAAGGACCGGTATGTCATCATGCTCAAGGCCTTTTACCGGGGAATCAAGCGGGCCGATCCGACGAACAAGGTGTTGATGGCCGCCTTCGCCGGCGACGAGCGATGGCAGTTGGAGCAGGCATACAAGTATGGGGCGAAGGGGCACTTTGACATTTTGAATTCACATTCCTACACGCGTCCGCTGCCGCCCGAGGAAGGCGGGTACATCGAGAAGATCAAGGATCTGCATAGGGTGATGGTGAAATACGGCGACAACAAACCGTGTTGGGTGACGGAAATGGGCTGGAACGGAGTCGAAGCGTCGATGATGCCTTATCTGAAGTCGAAATACCCCGGTCATCGCAGCTACGCCTGCACCGAAGAAGATCAGGCACGCAACTTGGCTCGCCTGTACCTCCTGTCAGCCACGGTTCCGTGGATCGAGCGGGTGTATTTCTTCCATTTGCACCAGGAGGCGGCGTATACGGAAACGACGGAAAACGTGGATGCCTATATGGGCCTATTCACGCCCTGGCTGCCGGATATGGTCCGTCCGAAAGAAGCGTATTTCGCCATTAAGACCGTGTTCGCAATGCTCAACGAGGCAACGTACCTCGATAAAATCGATCTGGGATCGCGCGTCTGGGCGTTGGTGTTCCGGCAGGGCGGTGAGGCTACTGTCGCGTTGTGGAGTCTGGATGACGGCGTGGCGATGGCCCTGAGCGATGTCTCGAAGATCAAGAGCGTTACCAGTATGGTCGGTACGCCCATTCTGATTGAAAACAACAAACTCCCGCTGTCCGGCCGACCGATCTACGTGAAGGCGGAGCTTGCGAATCTGGACTGGCTGAAGAACCAGGTGCGCCAGGCGAAGTTCCAGGGCGCACGCAGTTTCACGCTGTCGTTGGGACTGGACCTCAAAAAGAGCAAAGCCGATCAGCCGGTGGTCGATGTGGAGGTAGCCAATACGACCAACCATCCGCAGATGATGCCCAAAGTCTTTCTGAAGGCAGGATCGTCCTGGAAGGTAAGTAAAGACGTGGTTGCCGATGCCAAGCCGTTCAATGCAGTGGAAACACGGAATTTTCCCGTGCCGCTGGTCGGTCCGAACGTGACGAGTGGCGAAGTGTTCTTCGACGTCACGGGATCACTCTCCAATCCGGATTTTCCCGTTCGTGTGGCCAAGACCATTCGTTATGCGATTGTCCCCCGCGTGCCCGAAGGGTTCAAGGCCGACGGTCAACTCGGTGAGTGGTCGAGACTCACGCCGATTACCGTCGGGCAGGTACCGGATCAGCGAGAGTTAATCGGATGGAAGGGTTCGGACGACTGCTCAGCCAAATGGTACGCCGCATGGGACAAGGAAAACTTCTACTTCGTGGCCGAGGTCCGAGACGATGTCCACGTGCAGAAGGCGACGGTCCCGATGGCGACTGAGATTTGGCGGCATGACAGTATCCAGGTCGGGATCGATCTCGCCGGCGACGCCAGGCCCTCGTCCAACGTGCCGAACTACGACGGCGTGAACGATGTGGAAATCGGCTTCGCTCTGGCGAAGGAAGGTCCGATGGCATACGTGTGGACTAATCCGAACGGCAAGGTCGGCCCGGTTGCACTGAAAGACTTCAACATCATCCGCGATGACGCGACAAAGACCACACGATACGAAGCCGCCATTCCCTGGTCGACGTTTGACTGTCCCACGCCGACGGCCGGGAAGTGGATGAGCATGAATCTGCTCGTCAATGACGATGACGGTGCGGAGCGAAAAAGCGCCCTGCAGTGGATGCCGGGAATGATCTACTCGAAGGATCCCAGCCTGTTCGCCAAGGTCGTGTTCGGCGACTGACGTGGAGCGGAACCCGGCAGTTGCTCCAGGTAACTTCGGGCCTGATCCTGATGGCCCAGCGCGGCACAGACTTGGCCGAGGGTCAGCAGGACATGTGGGTCCCGCGGCGGCGCCGTGTTCTGAAGCTCACGAAGCGTATCTTCCGCTTGCTCGGTCAGGCCGAGGACGACATATACCCTCGCTAGTTCCGCCAGGGCGTGGACACGGGCGGCGGGATCGACGTTGGCCATGGCCCGGTAGATTGCCTCTGCCTTCGGGAAATCCAGCGTGGTCAGGTGGCACTGGACCAGTCCCTGCCAGAGGGACATGTTCTCAGGCTCTAACTTGATGGCGGCCTGGAAGGCCTTCGCGGCTGCGTCCTGTCGATTCAGCTTGAGCAGGAATTTTCCCATCCACTCCAGAAGAATGGCCTGATCGGGCCGTTCCTGAATCCATCGCTCCAGCAAATCCAGCGCCCGAGTGTATAGGCCCAGGCGATCGTATCGAATCAGCAGCGAGTAAACGAGCCTCGGCTGATGAATGTCGACATCGCGAGCCAACACGTCGAGCTGTTCGGCCCAAGGCGCCAGATCCCACTGGTGAATCTTTGCTTCCGTAGTGCACAGGTCAGCGTCGATGAGGGGATCGTACGCCTTAATCGCCTGGGAGACGCGATGCTGCTTTGCATAGATCGCGGCGATGGCGGTCGTCACGGCCAAGGCCATCGGATCGCGATCGGCCAATAATCGATCCCGGACGCGCGTGAGGCGGGCTAGCGCCTCGTCGTCCCGTTGCGTTTTCACCATCAACCACGCCTCAGCCATACAAGCAAGCGGCTCGTTGAACACCTCCAGTTCCTGCAGGTGTTCTATCCCTCTGCCCGCCTTGTTCCGGGCCAGATAATATCGGCTGAGAAGAGCGTAGCCTGCGGGATTGTTCGGCTGATTGCGGATGAACATTTCCAGATGATGGCTGGTCGATTCCTCATCGTTTTGGCGAGCGGAAACAACCGCCATCAGCAATCGCATCGCGGGATTGCGCGTGTCCGAATCAAGGGCCGAACTGCAAATCGCCTCGGCTGTGGACACCTCGCCCTTCGCCAGATCGATCTGCGCGTGAATCAGAGGATTGACGCTTCCATCGAGCGGAATCTTGTCAAATTCCGTCAAGGCGTCGTCGATCCGGTTCATACCCGCCAGCGATTGGGCAAGCATCATCCGGGCCCGCCGATTGTCCGGTTCTGTTCGACAGATTCTCGCCGCAATATCGGCCGCCATATCGAAACGGTTCCGCTGCAGATAGAATTCCGCCCGCAGGACGTTCACGGACGCGTTGGCTGGATATCGTTCCTGAAGATGCGCCAGGATTCGGCGAAGTTCCCGTTCTTCACTGGGAATCTGCGAAAACAGCAGTCCATCCGCCAGGACGATACGATGGGCGTCCGAAAGGGGAGCGATTTGTCTAATAGTATCGACCAGTTTGCGCACCGCCGCGTGATCGTTCGCCCGCCGGCCAAGCTCCATCGCCAGGCTCAGGACCTCCGGATCACGGGGAGCAAGCTCCATTACGCTTCGGAGTTCCGTCTGGGCCGATTTCAAATCGTTCATTCTGATAAGGGTCTTGATGAGCGTCGTCTTGATTTGAACGGACGTTGGCTGATCCGCGATTAGCCTTGTGAGAAGAGTTCTAGCCTCGGTGAACTCGCCTTTCTGGAGACACACTTGCCCAAGCAGGTACCTGGCCGCCTGGTGGTTTGGATCGGTGGTTGTGACGGTCTGCAGATCGTGTTTGGCGTGGTCGAGGCGATCGACAATCTGTGTCCAATCTGCCTCCATCGTTCGCAGGCGGTAAACATCGGCCATGGCGTATCGGGCAAAGAGGAACCTCGCGGCGACACCAGCCGGCTGTTTGTCGTGGAACCACTGAGCCTGTTTTGCACCTGTCGCCAGGGCCTGATCGAACTCGGTTTGAAGCTGTGGATCCATTCTGAATGTCGGGTGAGTCAGCAACTGTTCCATGTGCCGGAAGGTCCATTTCACGAGGTTGTCGTGGTGATTCTCAACCTCGGGCTGCAGGAGGATGAGTCGATTCAGGATGTCCGCTTCCTCTCGCGGCCGGTGCAGACCCGACAACGCCCGCGCCTTGACCTGCAGTGCCTCGATGTGGTTGGGTTGCTCGTCCAGAATGGAATTCACCATCGCCAGCGCCCGTTCCGGCTGAGAGGCCGACAGGGCAATAATGGCCTGCTGAATTCGAACATGAGTCCTGTTGCAGTAACGGTTCGCCAGGGTCGCCGTCGTCAAGATGACAGCCAGGATGGATATCCCGACTAGAAGTTTTGGGCGGGACATTGCTCTGATCATGGCAGCCCCCGATCAAGGTGCGGTAGTGTAACGCGGACGGCGTCGATCGCCAAAGCCCGAGCGCTGTTGATATCTCTGCCTTCCATGGGAACGCAGAAGCGGATCAAAGCCCCGGAGGCGTTACGATTTATCACGCTGTTGACGAGAATGGAGGCTTGCTGAGTGACGAAGTCCGGCGTGTATCGCTTCCCGCATTTGTACACGTACAGATAATATTGATGGCCGTTCCCTCGCCGCGCGACCAGCTCTCGCATGGTGAGCGATTCCTGGCTGCTTAACACTACGGGCTGGAGTTGTCGTTGGATTACCGATTCTCCGTTGCTCGCCAGGCACACCTCGGGTGGGTGAATTCCCTTTCGGTTATCGGGACTAAAAACAATCAGCAGTTCCAGCGTTTGGCCGGTGGTCTTGTCCGTATAACGGCGGTTCAGATAATCGTTGGTCTGAAGAATGTCGAGCACGGACTGACTCAACTCGATGTCGTGTCCCGAAAAGGGCAACCCATTCAGAATAATTTGTGAGGGGACGCACGCTCGGGCGAGATGTCCGCGGTAGACAGTCGCGTTGGGTCGGGACCACAGCACGCTCAATCCCACCGCCAAAGCCAGAAGCAAAAGCGGCGCCCGGCGGAGTGTTTCGTGTCCCGATTGCGACGCATGCGACGATGTGTCGCTGGGATATGAGTTGTCGAACTGTTGCCCCTTGTCGAGAGCATTGACCACACGCTCCAGCCCGAAAACCACCCAGATCGCCAGCAGAAACATGACGATGCCCGACGTATTATGGAACCAGTGATGGGGGCCCGCGGTCTGCGCGCCGAACAGATGAGCAACGAGAATCAGGCCCACGATACGGACCGTGTTGCATCCGACGGCCAAAGGCCCCGCCGCGAGCAAAAATACGATCTTCCAGATTCTGCCGACCCGTGAGATCGCAGCCAACAGGGAGACAATCCAGACCATGGCGATAAGACTCCGAAGTCCGCTGCAGGCGCTTTCCAGCAAGAGCGAACGCGTACCTTCGCCTGTACCGGATGACATGTGGATCGTGCTGCCGTCCAAAATAGCGGGTACCTGAAGCAATTCGGACACGGTCCACACAGCGGTGCGTCCCGCCAGTGATTTGAGTGCGAAATTCAGATCCGCGATCCAGTTCATCGGGAGCGGGACCATGAAAACGAGCAGCAGCAGGGGGGCTGAATACGTTCGGAACGTGGGCCAACCGCCCCACAGCAGGACCAGTCCCGCGCCTACGCCGATCAGTGCGAAACCCGAGCTAAACGTGATTCGGGCATGAACGCTCATTAGGTGCAAAAGCAACGACGCGGACAGAATGATCCATCCGCCGATCCGTACGCGTCGAGTGGTTTCCATAGACAACCCGTACCGCCGGTAAATCAGCACCGCGATCGCGAGGCTGACCAGGGGAACGAGCGGACCGTGCGTGTAATACGAGTCACCCGTCGTCAATCGTTCGAGCAGACCGATCGAGCAGTTCTTCCAGGCAGGAAACCATCGTTGCCACATGTCGCAGAACGTTCCGTACCATCCGGCAAACAGAAGAATGACAGCCAGGACCAGTTCCGTCGGAATCCTTTCCCGCGAGCAGATCATCCATGAGAGCCCCAGGCCCGCCGATCGGTTCATACGCCTCCCTTTCGGCTTCGCAACCGGAGTCGCGCCCGTCCGGATCGCCGGCAGAGCAGGGAAAACACGCCAACGACGCCCAGAACGGAGGGTTCGGGAATGGGTGGAGATCCACCCCCTGATGTGTTCCATCCGATGACATCGAGCATAGTCAGATCATTGTTGCTGATCGCCAGCAACTCCCCGGATGCCGTCGTGGGGTCCATGATACCGATCCCGAGGTTGTCCTTCCAATGGCTCGCCTGTCGGCCGTCGCCGTGGGTCACGCCCGTGGCGAACCTGTTGAGCGGCGTGGTTCCGCCGTCAAGGGAGAAATACTTGTCGGTTACACCTGCCGTCCAGTCGATGACGCCGTTCCCCCAGCTCACGCTGTCTGCGGAAAACCGGAACAGGTCCGGCGTGCTGACGTAGTTGAAGGCATTGTCGGGATAGTAGGTGACGCCGTTGGGACTGTTCATGTCCAGAATATCCACGCCGCTGACGAATCCGAGAGCGTGGCCCAACTCATGAGCGGCAACCCCGACGAAGTCGTACATTCCCGCCGTGATCCCATCGCTGCGGTCGAAGTCCCAGGAAAAATCGCTGCTGAATGTAATGGAGGCGGAAGACGCCGGGTCGTCGGCTGCGATCAAACCCAGGGCCTTGCCGTTTGCGTTGGTCATGCGGATAGTCGTGTTGTTCGCATCGCCGTCATTATCGAGATAAGGCACGTGGCTTCCGCTTCCATTCGGGCTGTTGGACGTGTAGTTGATGAGCATGCTGATGGAATTCCCGCCGGGAAGGGCCGAGGTGGCCGCCATATCGTTGGCGGACGTGGCATCGGCAAGCAGGGCATTGCGCACCGCGGTATAGGCGAAGCTCTGTTTGGTGGAACTGGCCGAACCGAGAATACCCGCTCCGAGCGGTTGATAGTCGATGTTCACGTAAATAATCACGTTATCGGACAGTACGGCCGACCACAAGGCGCCCGCGGCGGCAAATCCGTCACAAACGTTTTGAGGGGTCCCACTGGCCGCGGAAAAACTGAACGTCAATGCTTGCGCCTCGGCGCATACCCACAGCGCCGACCCGATCACGACTCTCATCAGTCCCTTGTTCATCCGATGCATTTGACGTTTCCCGATTTGCTGTCTTTATCGGATGGATTGGAGGCTCTGTTAAGGTGCAATATAGTATTTGTGGCTGGGACCGAGAGAGTCCAATAAAAGTCAAACGATGGATTAATCCGGGTTATCCGCTTGGCCGATAAACTCTTGTATAACTACACTGTCTAACCGGGACGTACGGTAGTCAGGACATGTGGTGCGAAGGGAGCAGCAAATGGTGAATCAACCCATACCGTCGGATATTGAGATTGCACAGAATGCCCAGATATTTCCCATCACGCAGATCGCCCGCAAGGCGGGGATTCTGGAGTCGGAGCTTCATCCGCACGGTAATTACGAAGCCAAGATCGATCTATCGATTCTCTACCGGCTTCGAAACATAAAAGACGGTAAGTACATCGTCGTCACCGGCATCACCCCCACGCCTCTGGGCGAGGGAAAGACCGTTACGGCCATCGGCTTGGGCCAAGGCTTGGCCAGGATCGGCAAGTCCGTCTTCAACACGATGCGCGAACCCTCGAAGGGACCGACCTTCGGAATCAAGGGCGGTGGTTGCGGCGGCGGGTATTCCCAGGTCATTCCGATGGAAGATATCAATCTGCACTTTACCGGCGACATCCATGCCGTGGAGACGGCTCACAACTTGGCCAATGCCGTGCTCGACAACTCGCTTCTGAAGGATAATCCATGCAAGATTGATCCCTTTAATATCGTCCTGCGCCGCTGCGTTGACCTGAACGACCGTGTTCTTCGCGACATTGTTATCGGTCTGGGCGGAAAAGCCAACGGCGTGGTTCGTCAGACGGGCTTTGATATCACCGTCGCCAGCGAAACGATGGCCATCCTGGCCCTGGCGACCGATCTGAAGGACCTGCGGGCCCGGCTCGGACGTATGGTCGTGGCCTACGACGTCAACGGAAAACCCGTCACCGCCGATGCCATCAAGGCCGCCGGAGCCATGACCGCGCTGCTCAAAGACGCCATCATGCCCAATCTCGTTCAGACCCTCGAGCATACCCCCGTCATCATCCACTGCGGACCGTTCGCCAACGTGGCCCACGGAAACAATTCCGTCCTGGCCGATAAAATGGCCCTGAAACTCGCCGACTACGTCGTCACCGAGGCGGGATTCGGGTCCGACTGCGGGTTCGAAAAGGCCATCAATATCAAGGCCCGCCAGAGCGGGATCAAAGTCAACTGCGCCGTCATCGTCGCCAGCGTTCGCGCTCTGAAGATGCACGGCGGAGCCTTTGCTGCCATTCCGGGTCAGAAGATGGATCCCAAGCTGATCGAGAAGGAAAACCTGCCCGCTGTGGAAAAGGGATGCGAGAATCTGGCCAAACATATCGAAAACGTCCGTCTCCACGGCGTCCCGGCCATCGTCTGCCTCAATCGCTTCACGACCGATACACAGGCGGAAATCGATATGGTCAAGAAACTGGCGGTCCAGGCCGGCGCTCATGCCGCCGTTACCTCCGAAGGTTGGGAAAAGGGCGGCGAGGGGTGTATCGAACTGGCTCAAGCCGTCGTCGATGCCTGCAGCCAGGAAAACGAAATGAAATTCCTCTATCCGCTCGATATCTCCATCAAGGAAAAGATCGAGACCATCGCCACCAAGGTCTACGGCGCCGGCAGTGTTGGGTATGACATCCTCGCGGAAAAGAAGATCAAACTGTTTACCGAACTCGGGTTTGACAAGCTGCCTATCTGTATGGCCAAGACCCACCTGTCCGTATCCGACAATCCGAACGTCAAGGGCGCCCCGAGAGGGTTCCGTGTCAACATCCGTGATATCCGGGCCAGCATCGGGGCGGGGTTCCTCTATCCCCTCCTGGGCGATATGCAGACCATGCCAGGCCTGCCGACGGAAGGCGCCTTCGCTAAAGTCGACATCGACGACGAAGGAAATATCCAGGGCCTGTTCTAGACGCACCTGCGGAAAAATCGGCTCCTTTCGCATACAATTACCCAACAGTAATTCAGCACATCACCGCCCTAGATTTTCCCTGGCGCGGTGAGGGTTTATCACTTGATAATTGCTTTCCCAGGGCATATATAGCGTATAAGCGTATAAATAGAACTTTTGTAGAAGCGAAGACGCTGCGTAAATGACAGGAGCCAGGATGGCAAAGGTAAAAGTGGATAGGAAAGAAATCGTCAAGAATCGAAAGGCCAAACCCGTAAGCGCGGAACCGGGCCTGTTCGACAGCGACCAGATTCTCGAGGAGAAATTAGAGGAGATTCCAGTCAAGACACCCGGAGCGAAGACCACATCAGCCAAGGTACAGAAATCCGCGGAAACGAAGCCCGCTAAAGGACCCGCCAAACCCGTCGAGAGTAAGACGACCAAGAAAGTCAAATCCGACAAGCCCGCCAAAGAGGCCGAAAAAGCCAAGGACATTTCCGATCAGCCGACGTTGATTGCCCAAGAGAATACCCAGGTCGAAGAAGGGACGCCGGTCTCCGCTCCCGCAAAGCGGCGTTCCAAGGCAGAGTACCTTGACGCCGAAGACATGGCCAAGAAACAACGCGAGATCTCCATCTCCGAATTCTTCGCCAAGAACCGGCACCTGCTGGGGTTCGACAATCCCCGAAAGGCACTGCTGACGACCATCAAGGAAGCCGTTGATAATTCGCTCGATGCCTGCGAGGAAGCGGGGATTCTGCCCGAAATCGAGGTCATCATTAAGGAAATCAGCGAGGAACGATACGAAGTCACCGTCGAGGATAACGGTCCGGGAATTATCAAGGTCCAGGTCCCGCACATCTTCGGCCGGCTGCTCTACGGGTCGAAATTCCATACCCTCAAGATGTCCCGAGGCCAGCAGGGGATTGGTATTTCCGCAGCCGGTATGTACGGCGTCCTCACCACGGGCAAACCCATCCGCGTCACCAGTCGGACCGGGGCCAAGAAACCCGCCCACTACTATGAACTGGCCATCGACACCAAAAAGAATCGTCCTGACATCATTAAGGAAGCGGAAGTCGAGTTCACCCACGACCACGGAACCCGGGTCACTATCGAACTTGAAGCCAAGTACCAACGCGGAAAAACCAGCGTCGATGAATACCTCCGTCAGACGGCAATCGCCAATCCGCACGCGTCGTTCAAAGTGACGCTGCCCGGCGGCGAGATACTGGAATTCAAGCGGAGCGCCAATGAACTGCCTCCGCAACCCAAAGCCATCAAACCCCACCCGTACGGCGTGGAATTGGGCATTCTGATCAAAATGCTCCAGGAATCCAACGAACATCAGCTTCGCCAGTTCCTGATCAAGAGCTTCTCCCGTGTGTCGCCTCGCGTGGCAGATGAGATTATCAAGGAAGCAAAACTCTCGCCCAACGCCGATACCCATCGCATCGGACGCACCGAGGCCGACAGCCTCTTTCAGGCCATCAATCGCGTGAAGATCCCGCCGCCTTCCACCGACTGCATGGTCCCTATCGGCGAAGAGAATCTCCTCAAGGGACTCCAGGAAGTCATCAAGGCGGAATTCTACACCGCCACAACCCGCCCCCCGGCTGTCTATCGCGGAAACGCTTTCACCGTCGAAGTGGCCCTCGCCTACGGAAAACCGGAAGAGCAGAGCGAGAACGGAGATGGTGAACAGCAGGAACTGAATCTCAACGGCGAGCAACCGCAGCAGACCGAAGAACAACTGATCGACAAGCAGCTCGAAAGACTGGAAGAGGAGGAAAGCGAACTCGTGCGCTTGATGCGGTTCGCCAACCGTGTTCCGCTGCTGTATCAGCAGTCAGCCTGTGCCACGTACAAGTCCATGGTGACGACCAACTGGCGAAACTACGGACTCCAGCAATCCCGGGGGGCGCTGCCCACCGGTCAAGCTGTCGTCATGATTCACATCGCCTCCGTCTGGGTCCCGTTCACCAGTGAATCCAAGGAAGCCATCGCCCACTATCCGGAAATCATCAAGGAAATCAAACTGGCCATTCAGGAGTGCGGACGCAAGCTCGGCCGATACCTCAAACGCCAGCATCGCGTCTACGAGGAACTCAAAAAACGCAGCTACATCGAGAAATACATCCCGCACATCGGGGTCGCCCTCAAGCAGATCCTCGGCCTGCCGGATACCAAAATCGACAAGGTAGTTGCCGAACTCAAGGACATCCTCGAACGATCGCGAAAACTGTAGGCTTGACCGATTTGGGAGTAACGCGGGAGAAAAACTGTCTACTTACAGCGGATTGATTCGCTTGCCAAGCAGTTGCCGATGTTGATGACCGTGAAGTACGGCAAAAATTGACACAATGTCACCGGACACCAGGTAGAATACCGCGCAGGGAAACCGACGGATAATCGCGAGCTGCATCTCTTTGTAGACTACCGAATTTTGGAATGGATTCCGCTCAATCGAAGAAAAGGTATTCTCAACGCACAACAGAAAGTCGTCCCCTAAACCACCACCGGCTAAAGCCGGTGGTGGTTTGGGAAGAAATGGCAATTCTGTTTGGCGTGTCAGGAGGCATTTCCGCAGCAAAGGAGTGTGTCAATAGGCTGCAAACCAAAATGAGTTCATGTCCGTTCCTTCGGCAATCTTCATGGGTTCCATTTGCCCGCCATTCGTATTTTTTGTGTCTCTTCCCTACACATTTGCATACCGATTTCCGAACCGCCAGTTGACGATCGTGATGGCGAAGATGAGCACGAACATGATCCATGCGATCGCCGAGGCCAGCCCCAGACGAAACTCCTCGAACCCCGTCGTGTAGATGTAATATCCAAGCGTCATGGTTGTTCCCGCCGGTCCGCCGTTGGTCATCACTCTCGCCTGTT
>CAZLZE010000101.1:0-18422 GCA_964563935.1 uncultured Phycisphaerae bacterium
TGACGGTCTTGCCCACCCCGCCCTTCCCGGAGGTCAGGGTGATGATTTTCGCCCGCGGAGAGAAGTTTTTCATCATCTCTCTGAGTTTTGAGGCTTGATCGTTCCAGGTCATTTGAGTGCGTCTCCTGCTGATATCCCTGTGTCGGATCCCTGGTTACTCTCGGGCCAATTCTGCGAATTGACGAGCAGTCGGGCCAGTTTGTCAGCAGTTCCCGGTTCGATATCGTCGGGAACATTCTGCCCGGTCGTAATGTACGAAATTGCCCGGTCCAGCTTTTTCATCATGTTGAGTAGTATACCAAGTCCAACGGCCTCATCCAACTTCGTAAATATGATATGATCAATATTCAGAGACGAGAAGTGTTGGTAGGCGGCAAGGATATTTGCCTGGCTCGCCGTCGTACTGAGGACAAGATGAACTTCGGCGGGACTTGCGGCATGGAGGAACGTCTTGAGTTCACGGAGTTTGATGTCATCGTTCTGGCTTCGCCCCGCCGTATCGATAAGAACCAGATCCAGCCCGGAGAACGACTGCACGGCGGTCTTCAATTCCTCGGGAGTCAGGACCACTTTCAGGGGGACATTGATGATGCTCGCGTAGGTCCGCAGTTGATCGACGGCGGCGATACGATAGGTATCGATGGTAATCAAGCCGACCGATTTGTTCTCGCGGAGTTTGAAATTCGCGGCCAGCTTGGCGATGGTGGTGGTCTTGCCCACGCCGGTCGGACCCACCAGGGCAATGACCTTGGTCATCCCTGATGACTCCACGCGGATGGGCTCAGCGGGCGGAAGCATGTTCTCGATGGACTTGGCCAAAACGGCACGGACGCGATTCGGATCGCGCTGCTGCTCCGGCGACAGCATCGACTTGACCTGCTCGATCACTTCCTCCGCCAATTCCTGCCCCACCTGCTGATTGATCAGACACAGATACGCGGCAAAAAGTTCCTGCGGAACCGCCGGATGCTGCTGGCGCTTGTTCTGGTAAAGGAGTTCCTGCACCATCTGCTTCACGAGAGCCAATTCCTGCTGCAGATGTTCCGTCCGGGTGCCGGAGTGATTTACAGACCCGGGCGCGGAAGACACTTCGACTTTGTGTCCGGAGTTGTGTGCCAAAGCGGGTTTCAGAACACGTTTTTTCTGCTCAGGATGCAGCACGTTCACGCCAGAACTGGCTGTGACCTCAATCACGTTCTTCGTCCGGAATCCCAGGAACCCACCTTTGCGGATGGTTCGGGTATTCAGGATGACGGCGTCCCGCCCCAACTCACGTCGGACGTTGGCGAGGGCTTCAGCCATGGTCTGAGCTTGATACGTTTTCAGGTTCATGACATCTCCACCGTTATAATGCCGTGTGACTGAACTTTGACGTCCCGCACAATTTCATTGAACGCCAACACGGGTGTATTGGGGATCGATGACTCGATCAGGCGGCGCAACTGCAGCCGAATCTGCGGCGAACTGAGGATCACCACCGTCCCCACGTGCATCGATTGCTTTTCCAACTGCTCCCGAACGGCCTCCACAATCTTGTTGGCGCGGGCGGGCGGGAGTGTCAGATATGAGCCCGCCTCCGTGCGCTCGATATGAGCGTTAATGGTGTCCTCCAGGGACGGATCCAGCGTGACGCAGTGAATCGTGTTCGATTTGTCCTGATACTGGGCACAGATCACTCGGGCCAGCGCATTCCGAACATATTCGGTGAGGATTTCCAGATCCTTCGATCGGCTCGCCCAATCGCCGAGCGTTTCCAGAATCGTCTGAAGATCGCGAATGGGAACGCGTTCGCGAAGCAGATTCTGGAGGACCTTCTGAACGTCTCCCAGTTTGAGCGTCGGACCGACCACTTCCTCGACCACGGCTGGGCATTTTTCCTTGATCGTATCCAGCAGTTTCTTCACCTCATCACGGGTCAGCAACTCAGCGGCATGGCGTTTGATCAGGTCCGTCAAATGCGTGGCGACGACCGACGAGGCGGGAACGACCGTGTAGTTGTTCTTTTCCGCCCGGGCACGATCGGCCTCGGTGATCCAGACGGCCGGGAGACCGAATGCCGGTTCCTTGGTCTCGATTCCACCGATGGGCTCGCGGACCGCTCCGGAGTTGATCGCCAGATACTGGCCCGGCATGCAATCGTCCCGTGCGATCTCCACGCCTCGAAGTTTGATAGAGTACTGGTTTGGCTCCAGTTGCATATTGTCACGAATGCGGACCGGAGGCACGATGATTCCCATCTCGGAGGCGATCTGGCGGCGGATCAGGCTGATCCGGTCGAGCAGGTCGCCGCCCTGGCTCTTGTCTACCAGACGAATCAGACCATATCCGACCTCGAGTTCCATTGGATCGACCGTCAGGAGCGTCTCGATGGGCTCTTGCTTCGCCACCGCCGGTTTGGTCTGCTTGGCTGCGGCGGCCTGGACCACGGCCTTCTTCTGAGACCGCGAAATCATATAGGCCAGCGATCCGCAGGACGATCCAAGAATCAGCAGAGGCAACGTGGGAAGGTGCGTCAGGGATAGCAGTCCCAGGAAACCCGCGGCAATGGCCAAAGCAATCGGTTTGGCTGTCAATTGCGAAAGCAGTTCTTCGCCCAGGTTCGTCTGCGACGTGGATCGGGTAATCACCAGACCGGACGCGATGGAGATGATGAATGCGGGAACCTGCGTCACCAGACCGTCGCCGATTGTCAGCTTGGTGAACAGGCTCAGACACTGCTTCGCCTGCCAATTGTAATCGACCATCCCGACATAGAATCCGCCGAGAATATTTACGATGATAATGATGATTCCGGCGATGGCATCGCCCCGGACGAATTTGGAGGCACCGTCCATGGCCCCGTAGAAATCGGCTTCACGGGCAATGTTCTCGCGACGACGCCGGGCCTCTGCCTCATCGATTGTCCCGGCATTCAGATCGGCATCGATGGCCATCTGCTTTCCGGGCATGGCATCCAATGTAAAGCGGGCAGCCACTTCGCTGATACGCGTGGCGCCTTTCGTGATAACCACAAACTGAATAACGATCAAGATGATGAAGATGATAAATCCAACGGCAAGAGACCCGCCGGCGACGAATTCTCCGAAAGCCTTAATCACATATCCCGCAGCCGCCGTCGCGGACGCCGGGTCGGATGCCCGGTCGCCCGCCGTGAGAATCAGACGTGTACTGGCTGTGTTCAAAACCAGCCGAAACAGCGTCGAGACCAGCAGGATCGACGGGAACGAGGACAATTCCAGCGGGTTCGATACGTATAGCGTGGTCATCAGGATAATTGCTGACAGGGTCAGATTCAGCGCCAGCAATACGTCCAGAAGCTCCGTCGGGAGCGGAATCAGGATGACCATGATCAGGCAGACCGCGCCGATGGGCACGATGAGCCCGCGGTTGCGGTTCAACCAGGTCAGAATCGCGTTTTGTCCGACAGCGGCAACAGCCATGATTCAGTTTACCGAATTACTCCTGTTCCCCGCGACGAGAGCGCTTGACGCGACCGGGCCAGGGGATTCTTTCCTGCCAACTCATACACGTACGCCAGAATTTCCGCCACCGCCTTGTAGAAGGCGGGCGGTATCTCATGTCCAACCTCGACTGTCTTGTACATTGCCTGGGCCAGGGGCTTGCGTTCGATGATGGGTACTCCGTGCTTGATCGCGATCTGGCGGATCTTCGCGGCCACGTACCCGGCGCCCTTGGCCACGACCCGGGGCGCCGCCATGTTTTCGGAATCGTATTTCAAGGCAATGGCCAATTCCGTCGGGTTCGTTATCACGACGTCGGCCTTGGGAACCGCGTGCTGCATACGCTGCATCGCCAACTGGCGGGCCACGCGTTTGCGCCGCTCCTTGACCAGCGGATCTCCTTCCATCCGGCGGAGTTCTTCCTTCAGTTCCTGCTTGCTCATTCGCAACTGGCGTTCATGGTTGAATCGCATGTAGAGGTAGTCGAGGATCGCAATGACCAGCAGAACGACAGCCAGGCGGATACCAAGCATGAAAATAACTTCGCCCGCGAAGCCGCAGATCTGAACGTAATCCAGATCCGTCAGGTTCACGATCTGGGCCATCCGACCCTTGATCGTCAAATAGGCCACCATGCCGATGATCAGTACCTTGATCACGTTCATCACGAGTTTGACCAAGGATTCCATGGAGAAAATACGGAAGAAGCCCGAAATCGGGTTGATCTTCTCCAGATTGGGTTCCAACGGGTGGAAGGAAAAGACCAAGCCCACCTGGGCCATACACGCCAGAACGGCAACCACCAGCAGAGACAGACAGATGGGGGCCGCGATCTTGGCCGTCATCATCACGCCCATCCAGCTCAGACCGGTCATCGACTTGGGACTCAGGGCGTCGGGACCGGCGTAGCCCAGCAACTCCCGCGTTATGCTGAGCATATCATGGAACCTGCCCGTCCCGAAAATATTGAGGACCACCATGGCAGCAACCATTCTGACCGCCGCCGACAGATCGGTTGATTTGGCGATCTGGCCACGCTCGCGTGCCTCCTCACGCCTTCGCGGCGTCGGGGCTTCTGTTTTTTCCTCAAAATCCTCAAACGGCGGCATATATTACCTTCACTCGAAAATCGTCAGAGATTCATCAAACCGTACAGACTGCCGAATGCCTTCTCCATCATGTTGAAAAAGACCTGCACCACCGGCATCAGGCAGATGGTGATCAAAACAAACCCGAGAGCCACTCGCATGGAGAAGCCCACGGACAGGATGTTCAACTGCGGAACGGTTCGGCCGATGAACGCCGTGGCCAGAGTGGTCAGGAAGATGACTATGACAATGGGCGCGGACACCTGCAAAGCAAGAATGAACGCTAACTGCAGCACCTCCGCGATCCCGCCCACGACGTCGCCATTGGAAGTGAATTTTCCCGGAGGCATCGACCGGAAACTCCGGATCAGGGCGCCGATGAGAATCAGGTGCCCCTTGATCAGCAGGAAGATGACCATAGCGAGCCAGAAATACAGCTGGCCCAGAACGGACGCTTCTTCCTCAAACATGGGATCGAATACCTGGGCCAGTGAAATACCCAACTGCTGACCGATCAGCAAACCCGCCAGTTCCAAACCGGAGAACAGCACGCTCGTCATCAGACCAAAGACCAGGCCGATCAGCAATTCGCCGACCATGGCGAGCACCAGGCTGCCCAGATCCGTCGGCACCGGCATGTTGGCCGAAGCGAAAGGCAGAATGATAACCGCAATGGCAAAAACCAGAAGGGCCCGGGTCTTCAGGGGAATCCCTGAGCTCCCGTAGAACGGCGCAAACGCCACCAACCCGCTGATCCGGGCCATCACCAGGGCCAGGAGCGGGAGGTTCAGAATCACCTGCAGCAGTTGCATTGCGTCGTTCATGGTTTCCACTATCCCAAAGTTGACCTGAAGGCGAACATCGCCTGCGTAAACTCGATAACCTTCGTCACCATCCAGGGCAGAAAGACGATACCCACCACGGACATGATAATGATTTTCGGGGCAAAACTCAGCGTTTGATCCTGAAGCTGTGTAACTGCCTGAGCCAGACTGATTACCAAACCCACCAGTATTCCTGCCACCAGCATGGGCGCCGATATCTGCAGAATGAGAATCATGCTGTAGCGGGCCAGATCCATCGCCTGTGAAATCGTGATCGTCATTCGGTTACCCTCAGGCAAAACTACCGATCAACTGTCCAACCACCAGATGCCATCCGTCAACCAGGACGAACAGCAGCAACTTAAACGGCAGCGATATCAGCATTGGGGGCAGCATGAGCATACCCATGGAAATCAGTACGGACGCGACCACCATGTCGATGATCAGGAAAGGCAGATACACCCGGAACCCAATGATAAAGGCTGTCTTCAGTTCGCTCGTGATGAACGCCGGAATCAAGACCATAGTCGGGACGTCGGCCCACTTCTTTGCCTCGGCATGCCCCGCTTGCGTCATGAACATGTGGACGTCCTGCTCATTATCGGTGGCCTCGATCTGGCGAATCATGAACTCGCGAAGCGGCTTGATTCCCTTGTCGAAGGCCTCCTCTTGCCCGATTCGGTTGTTCAGGTACGGGCTCAACGCGTCGGTCTGTATCTTGTACCACGTCGGAGCCATTACCATAAACGTCATAAATAGCGCCAGGCCGATGATCACCTGGTTCGGAGGCAACTGCTGGGTCGCCAGCGCCTGACGCAGCAGGGACAAAACGACGACAATCCGGGTGAAACACGTGATCATGACCAGAATTGACGGGGCCAGGGAGATCACCGTGATGATGACGAGGATTTGGAGAGCAGCCGATACGCCCTGTCCATCTTTCGCCGCAGGGACTACCTGCCTTAAGTCAGGCAAGTACAATCCCCCGGTCGGAGCAGCCGGTTGGGCCATCGCCACCAGCGGACCAATCAGGATAATGAGCGTCATCAGGACCAGAAATCCGGACAACCTCTTCGTTTTGTAAGACGTGCAGCCTTCCATGGCTAACTTGAAAAGTTTTGGCCTCCAATGCCTTTAAACTTCTGTACCTTATTTATCAACGAATTCAACTCACTTTTCAACTGTAAAACCTCATTTTCTGTACTGATACTTGAAGAATTTGTCGAAATTTCCTCAAGTCCGGCCTGTTGCTGTTGGATTTCCCGCGCCTCGCGAGAAAACAGGCCGCGAAAACCGGATGTGATACTCGCGGGACGAGACTGTTCGATCACCGAAACCAGCCGCGATACCTCTTCCGGATCGTCAATCGTCAGGATGGGATTGATCTGGTGATCCGTGATCCCGAGGAGGACAAGTTTGTTGTCCAAACGAATCATCGCCAAGGTCTGACGAGGACCCAAATGAGTGCGTCCGAGCACCTGAAGCACGGGAAGCGTTCCGAAAAGCAGATTTCCTCCGGGATACGCCTTGCGAATGAGCCAAGCCGCGACAAGAATTAGCGCGAGAACGAAAATCAACGCCGTCCAGATCGTGCTTAAGGTTGAAGGAGTGAATCGGCCGCCCCCGCTCCCCGGCTGCGTCGGCTGGGATACAGACTTTGTCGATGCCAACGACCGGGACTCGATATCCGACTCGCCCGTCTGAATCTTGCTCCCGGAATTCGGGGTGACGGGCATCTTCTCCGCGCGAAGATTTCCTGCATAAATTAATACAAACAGTCCGATAATGACGAGGATGGCGAGGAAGCTGCGGGGTCTGTAGACAAACGCACGTTTCATAGCCTGGCTTTACCTTTCACAGAACCGGCCGCAAGTCGTAATTCCGGCGAAGGAGGTCCTCATATGGACCGGTTCCCTAATTATCTGTCACACGACATCAGCAACGATCTGGTTCACCCGGACACAGAAATTATCATTCAGAACGAGAACTTCTCCACGGGCCACCAGTCGTTCGTTCACGAAAATATCCACCGGATCCCCGGCGAGTTTGTCCAGTTCCACCACGGATCCTTCCGACAGTTTCAATACATCCTCCACATACATTTTGGCACGACCCAATTCAATTTTGACGTTCAGCTCAACGTCTCTAAGTAGATCGATGGAGTGCCCGGAAGATCCGTTCTGCTGTTTGGCCAATTCTTTCGCAAGGTCCGGCAGGCTCATAGAGGATTCGGTGTTAAAGGCAGATGCTCCACTGGTCGTATTATGCGCTGGAGTGGAGTCAAATGCAACAGAATTTTCTTTGTCCGAAACGCCGGCCGCGTTCAGTTGAACATCCGCGTTTTCCACCTGGGTCGTCCCGGACACTTCCTGATCTTTCGCCATGTATTCAACCTCTAACTTGTATCAATCCACCGGAGTGGGCATGTAATCGGAAACCAGTACATCTCTCACTTTACCCTTACCGAGCACTTCGTCAAGAATTGTCTTAAATTGTCGCCGCAATGTTGACAGGCCGTAATCGGGCTTCTCCGAACGCGCCAGGCACAGCGTGCTGGCGTCGGCGCTCGCGATCACCGTTCGCATGCGATCCTTGATCGTCGCAATATTCTTCTCGATCTCTTTCGCTATCCCGCCCGATCCCTTACCTTCCCCTTCTTTGCCGTGCCCGCCTTCCTTCTCTCCCCCTCCTTTCTTTTCATGACCTTCGTCGCCCCCGCCCAGCAGGCTCAGGGGGACGGTCGCATAGACAGTCATTCGGATCACGTACAGGCGGCCTGTATTGGTGTGAGGACATTCAAACTGGTTCGCGATGATCACCTCGCCGGTCTTCTGGTCATGGTTCTCCGCTTCCAGTTTGTGCGAATCCTTCTCCGGCATCTCGATCCCGACGGCCTCCGCCGGTCCCTTGTTCAGTGCCTTCACGGCGACAAAAACAACGACGCCCTCCAAAAGCAGAACACCGGCGATAATCCCGCCGATGATCATCATCTTCTTCGAACCCTTTCCCGAGGCCGGGGCGGTCTCTTTCGGATCGTTTTCTTCTCCTGCCATGGTCTTCTCCTCTCAACTAAGTACCGAAGGTGTTTCGGACGCTTCGCGCGTACTCGATGGCCCGGCGAACGACTTCCTCCATGGCCTCCTTGACCAGCAGTCTGTCGCCGTTCGTCAGGGTAATCAGGGTGTCCGGCGTCTGTTCGACGTATCGAATCAGTTCCGCGTTCACCACGATCGCCTTACCATTTAACCGTGTTACCTGTATCATTCGCACGCTCGAAAAATATCGTCCTATAACGCCATCGGCAAAAACGCCGCCCTACTTTCGTTATCGCATGATCGACAGCAGTTCGCTCAGCATCTGGGTTGAAGTCGAGATCACCTTTCCCGAGGCGCTGAACGCCGTCGTGGCCGTGACCATGTTCACAAACTCCTTCGTCAGGTCCACATTGCTCAACTCCAGCGCCCCGCCGGACAACGTCCCCGCCCCAAGACTTCCCGGCGTCGTAATGGCCGGCTCACCGGAGTTCGGACCCACCCGGTAATTGTTGTCGCCTTCCGAAATCAACCCCTGCGGGTTGGAAAAATTCGCCAGCACCACCTGCCCCAGCGATCGGGATAGTCCGTTCGTGAAAGTTCCCATGATCACTCCGTTGGATCCGACGCTGAAATCATTCAACGTCCCCGCGGAACAGCCGTCGCGAGACTGCACCACTGCGCTGCTCGCCCCGGGCGAACCCGTCGTCAGCGACTGGACCTGGCTGAAATCCATCTTGAAGGCCAGCGGATCGACCGACCCCTCATTCGTCCGGTTGATCGTCAGATCCGTGCCCGTCGAACTGACATAGTTACCCACTGTGTCAAAGGTAATGGTCCCCGTACCAAGGTACGGACTGGGATCACTGTCGCCTCCGGACTCGGCAAAGAACCGCCAGGTGGTTCCATTGCTCTTGCTCTCCAGAACGAACGTCACATCCACGTTGACCGGGTTGCCCAGCGAATCGTACACCAGGTAACTGGTGTGGTAGCTCGACCCATCCCCAGCTGTGCTGCTCCAGAGCAGCGGGTTCGGATTCGCGCCGCTGTTCGTCATGGTCAGATCGATGCTGTTGTCGGGACCCAGATTACTGACCACGTTAATCCGTCCATCCGCTCCGATGGTCACGCCCGCCGGAGTGGCCTGAGGAGCCGTCGTGTCGATCCCCGCATGGGTCTGAATCCATTCCATCAGTTCCCCGACTGTCGCCCCGGAATCCAGTTCCCCCGTGGCGGCATTGGTCACCGTGAACGTCGCCGGTTCGAGCGACCGCGAGTTTTTCGATACATTAAGGGTAATCACATCACCCTCCGCCAGGAGGCTCACGCCGGGCGCCGCCGCCGAAGCCAGGTCGGTCAATGTCGTCGCCGCCGTCGCGGGTGTTCCTGCGCTTTGACTGACCAGCGCCTGCGACAGGGCCATCCCCGGCGTCGCCGCGATCGTTCCGCCCGAGTTCAATGTTCCGCCAAAATTCGCCTTCGTCGTCGCCTCCGCGATTGTCAGGCTTCCCAGCGGAATCGAAATGCTGGTCGGCGCTACCGTCTGAATATTGAATTGGTCATCGACCGGATAGCCCATGACATAGTACCCGTCCGAACTTACCAGTCTTCCGTTCGGATCCCGCGTGAATGATCCATCCCGCGTGTACACGGTCCCACTGCTGGGGTCCTGAAGCATGAAGAACCCATTTCCCTGGATGGCCATGTCCGTGTTGATCCCCGTCGTTTCAATCGACCCGCCGTTCATATCCTTCTGGACCGCCCCCAGCATGGTTCCCAACCCGAACTGGATCGGATTCGTTCCGCCCGACACGTCGGAAGGCGGCGTGCCTCCCGTCACCGTCTGGCTCAACTGCGTTTGAAACATGGCCCGGGAACTCTTATACGCCACTGTGTTCACATTGGCGATATTGTTGCCGGAAACGTCAAGCCGCTGTTGGGAAGCGTTGAGTCCCGTAAGAGCAGAGTAGAGTGCCGATGTCATTCCCATCGTATGATCTCCGTATCAGGTCAGGAATTCGTCTGGTTCGTGGACGCCTGTGTCGGGTTATTGACCGTCATCACGTCATCGACGGATACCCGTTCACCGCTGTCGAGCTCCAGGTAAACCTTGTCGCCTTCCCGTTTCACGGACGTCACCACACCCGCGGCATCCTTGCCGTCGGTGTTCTTTCCCGTGATCGTCTTTCCCAACAGCACGCTAGCCGAGCTTAACTTCTGGCTGAGGGACAGATCCTTCAGAACCGTCGACAAATCCATGCTGCTCTGAATATCGCGAACCTGCGCCATCTGCGTGACCATATCTTTGCTGGAAACAGGCTCAAAGGGATCCTGCTGTTGAAGTTCCTTGACCATGATCTGCAGGAATTCCTCCGGACGAATCGAACTCATCTTCGAGGTAGTCTGCTGGGAGCTTCCGCTGCTTGTGCCTTGTACTGAACTGACCATTGTGTTTTCTCCTGTTCTCTCTACGCCACCAGGTTCATCGCCGTGCTGGGCGACGAAGCCCGGGAAATCGTCATGACCTGATCATTTGTATCGTCCGCCGATTCGGAACCGGTTCCAAAATGTTGTCCCGATCCTGATCCGTTGGATCCCGAATGCTGAAAGCCGCCCCCCCCTCCCTGCGGCTGGTCCTGCGGCGACTGCCAATTCTGGTTGGATTGTGTGTCCGGCGATTTGGCCACCACTTCGAACTTCGACATCGCGATTCCGCTCTGCTCCAGGGCGGCACGAAGCGAATCGACCCGGTTGAGCATGACATGCCGGGCCTCCGCCGTCTCCGTCGTCACAAACAAGCTAAGATCGTTGTCCACCAGTTTCACGTCAAGTCGGAGCTTACCCAGTTCCGGCGGGTCCAACTGAACCGTCATCTGGCTCTGCCGACGACCCAGATTACTCCGGATCACCTGCAGAATGCGGTTCATGCTGTCCGTTGCCTTGCTGTCGTCCGGAACGGAAAGTTGCGGCGTTTGGCTTAATCCTTCCGCTATCCCTTTCGATGTCTGCCCGGAGGTGGGGTTCAACGTCACCGACTGGATAGCCGCGTTTGAATCCTCGCCCTGGGACCCGGATTTGACTTGGCTGAACCGATCCGTAAGCACCCGGATAAAATGCTCCGCCAAACTCGACTCGAAAAGTATCGCCTGTTCCGGAAGATTCAGGTTCGGCGCGAACATGGGATTGGCCGACTCGATGTTCTGGACACCGATTTTCGCGTTCACACCGGTCGCCATATCCGACGTCAATCCCGACGTCGCGGCCGTCATTTGGCTCAGGAGCTCATCCAAGACCTCCTGGACCTCCCCCGGACGCCCCGCCTCGGAGTCGGCAGACCCGGCGGCTTGCGTCGACTTGTCCGCTTGGCGGTCAGACCCATCCGGCGAGGTCTGACCCTGCGATTGCCCTTGATTATTAGCGTTGACGGTAGCCTCCGTGCTCGTTCCGGGTTGAACTCCGTTTTCACAGCCGTCAACGCTGTCTGCCGAATAGCCCTGCTGCGTCTGCCCGGATTCAGAGGTATGCAGCGGGCCTCGGGCATCACCCGATTCATTGCCTGACTGAGATCGACCGATATCTTTGCTCCGTTCCACCGGCGACTTCACCGACGAATCGCGAGACGAATCTTTTTGAACGGGCTCAGTCCGGGAATCCGATTGCGTTCGTGAGACAACGCGCGACTCGGATCTCTCCGGTGAACCGAAAAGTCCGTGGCCGACCGACTGGACCTCCCGTGAACCGAGCAACTGGGCAAAGTCGGTCAGATCCGCCGGATTGAGCTTCCTCGCCCGTCCCAGGGACTTGATTTCGGTGGCCTTCTCGATGATCAGCGCGTTTTTGATCATGTACTAGTTTCCCGCTACCTTGCCGCTGGATGCTTTCAACGCCTGTTGAGTCCGTATGCGTTCAGTAATATCCTGACGCCGGGCCTGTTCCGCCGGGGTCGTAAATGTTTTCAATATCTTCGTCGATGTCCGTTCCGGCATATTCATCAGGTATCGAACCACGATTTCCGGGTCCAGTTTCATGAAATCATCCTTCACCGCCGACGCCGGCATCTTCGAGTACAGTGCCAAAGCCTTGGAGAATCCCTTGTCCTCCGCTGCTTCCTCCTGCACCTTCACCTGCTTCGTGAATCCCGATTCCTTCTGTTTCAACGCCTCGCGATCCTGAATCAGTTTCAGTTCCGCGTCCTTAAGCCGATTGTAACGATGCTCAATCGCCTTGATCTGCTGCTCGACCAGAATCTGCTGAATCTTGGCTTCCTCCTCCGTCATCGGTGCAGGACGCGTTGCCGGCTGAGTCGCCGGAGCCGTCGTCGTTCCCACCGCCGTCGCCGATACCAGTTTCTCGCCCCGCAGAACCGCCGCGATTGTCTTGGCTGACTCGCTATTGAGTCTTCCGCTGAAAACAAGAACGCCCACAAGCCCGCCGATGACCAGCAGGTTCGCGATCGCCACAATAGATATCAAACTAAACAGCGTCTTCATTTGTCTCTTCGCCTACTTGTGATTTCTGGGCCATCCAGGCCGCCTTGGCATTGGCCAGGTCATCCAATGCGATTGTCTCCCGCCGAAGCTCTTCCTTGCGGAATCGCTGATACGTCCGCTCCTTCAGCTTCTGCATGACGTCCGTCTGCTTCTTCGCTTCCGCCAGATGCTTCCGGGCCTTATCCACCAACTGCGAACTCTTGGCCAGGACCGACAACTGGTGGTGGCGGACCTGATGCAACTGATTCAGATATCGCCGGTCCGCGATCAGTTCCATAATCTGGATATCACCCGCCTGATATTGATCCCTTATTTGCTGATATTGATCCAGGATCTGACGTTCCAGCGCCTCGACCTGGCGCTGATCGCTCATCATCTTGGCCAAACGCTGGGCCAGCTCCCGCTCGGACTGCTCCTGACGCATCTTCCGAAGCTTCAGCAAGGGTTCCATCCTGAATTCAAATCTCGCCATGTCTTAATCTCTATTTTGTCGCCAACGCCGGCTGATTCTTCGCGCCGGCATGAAGGGCTTGGGCTTCCTGGTCGATCTTGGCGCCCAGTTCAAACAACGCCTTCTTCGCCGGACCGAAATCCAGGTGTTCCCGGACTTCCTGGCGAAGAAATTTGTCGATCAGCGGATGCGCCCGGACCGCCAGGTCAATCTCAGGGTTACTTCCCTGAACATACGCGCCGATATTCACCATGTCCTCAACGTCGTGGTAAATCGACATCAATCGTCGAACCTTCCGCGCCACCGACGCGTGAGGACTATCCACAACGTCCGGCATGACACGGCTCACGCTCTCCAAAATGGATATGGCCGGGTAATGACCCCGGTTGGCCAGGTCACGAGAAAGCCACAGATGACCGTCCAGAATTCCACGCACCGCGTCGCTGATCGGCTCGGTCATGTCATCGCCTTCAACGAGCACGGTGTAGAATCCCGTGATCGACCCGCGATCGGATTGTCCAGCCCGTTCCAGAAGCTTCGGCAGCATGGCGAACACACTGGGCGTGTATCCTTTCGTGGCGGGCGGTTCACCGGCAGCCAGTCCGATCTGACGCTGGGCCATCGCCAAACGCGTGATCGAATCCACGAGCAGAAGCACCGTCTTACCCTGGTCGCGGAAAAATTCCGCCACCGCCGTCGCCGCCATCGTCGCCCGAATACGCAACACCGGCGCTTGGTCCGAAGTGCTCACCACCACGACCGCCCGACGACGACCTTCGTCCGTCAGATCGCGTTCAAGGAAATCGCGGACCTCGCGACCACGCTCGCCCACCAGAGCGATTACGATCACGTCCGCAGACGTGTACCGGGCGATCATGCCCAGAAGAATGCTCTTGCCCACCCCGGGACCTGCGAAAATGCCCATTCGCTGACCCTGGCCCGCCGTAATCATCGTGTCGATCGCGCGGATCCCCGTGCCCAGAGGCTCGGTGACCCGGCGGCGGCGAGTCGCGCTCGGAGCGCTGTTGAGCAACGGATAATAATCGTCCGCAAGAAGCGGTTGGTCGTCGTC
Organism: uncultured Phycisphaerae bacterium; assembly: GCA_964563935.1. Classification (GTDB taxonomy): domain Bacteria; phylum Planctomycetota; class Phycisphaerae; order JAAYCJ01; family JAAYCJ01; genus JBAZZQ01. Next base: position 14,419 of record CAZLZE010000101.1, read on the forward strand.
GATCGGATTACCGAACCCATCGATTACCCGTCCGAGGAGTTGGTTGCCCACCGGAACGTGCTGACGCGTCGTGATACACGCGATCGGGTCGCCCGGAGCCACGCCCGCCAGCTCGTCATACGGCATGACCACCGCCTTGGCCCCCTGGAACCCCACCACTTCCGCCTCCAGCGGAAGCCCGGACCGGCGAAGAATCCGACACTGCGATCCGACAGGAACCGGGAAATCCTCCGCCGTCACGACCAGTCCTGCCACGCCCGTAACCGTCCCGTGAATTCCCATCGGGTTCAACATCTGAAGAATGCTCAGTTGTCGATCGAATATCGTCATGGGGCTTGGTTCGCTCCTGAAGTCCATGCCTTGACCGTCTGTTCCATGGCTGGGGCAAGTTGGTGAATCAGATTCTGAAGCTGCGTGCTCACCTGAGCGTCAATCGCGCCGTTCTCCGTCCGAACCACACACCCGCCCGCCTCCACGGTATCGTTCGGCACAATTTTCACCTGCTGCAAGCCCAGGAGTTTTTCCGCCTTTTCGGGGTCCAGCAGATTGAATCGGTCGATATCCGACGGATTCATCCCCACGACGACCGTGGAACGTGACCCGACCAGATTCACCGCAGCTTTCACGTTTTCTAGTACGATCTCGGGATCGATCTGAAGCTGGCGGCGAGTGATCTTGACGGCCATCGCCAAAGCCAACGCCAGAAGCTCCTGATGCGCCTGAACCATGAAATGGTTGCGTTCCGCCTCAAAGGTGTGCAGCACCGCGTCCAGAGCCGCCCGCAACTGTGACGCTTGTTCCGTATATTCCGTCTTCGCCTGCTCCAGTCCCTGCGCCACCCCCTCGTTTCTGCCTTCGATCAGCCCCTGCTCGTGACCCGATCGATATCCTTCTTCCCGTGCCTGCGTTTTGGCCTGCTCCACCTCGATTTTGGCCTGCTCCACGATGCTCCGCGCCTCTTCTTTTGCGCGATCCAGTTGATCACAGGCCCGCTGAATGATGGCCGCCGCCTCGGCGCGAATATCCATCAGGTTGAACTTCGCCACCTTCGCGCCCAATCCCTCAATCGTGTTGCTCTTCAGTACCGCGCCCAATGTGTCCCTTCCGTCCTGACTTACACGACAATGTCACCCGCGCCGCCTCGGCCCATAATGACGATCTCACCGGCGTCATCCAACCTGCGAACGATATCGACGATCTTCTGCTGGGCGGCTTCAACATCCGACAGCTTCACCGGACCCATGTACTCCATTTCCTCGCGGATCATGCCCGCCGCACGCTCCGACATATTCCGCAAGATCTTGTCCTTCAGCTCTTCCGACGCCGTCTTCAACGCCAGCGAGAGGTCCGAATTGTCCACTTCCTTCAGTACCATCTGAATACCGCGATCGTCGACCAGGTTGATATCCTCGAAGACGAACATGAGCCGCCGAATCTGTTCCACCATCTCGGGATCCGACGTCTCCAACTGCTCCAGAATCGCCTGCTCCGTCGCGCGGTCCGCCAGGTTCAGAATCTCCGCCACCGCCTCCACGCCACCCGTTTTCTCGAATGTCTGCGACACAATCGCCGACAACCGCCCTTCCAGACCTTTTTCCACTTCCCGGATAACTTCCGGGTTCGTCTGTTCCATCCGGGCGATCCGCATAATGACCTCCAACTGCTTGTCCTGGGCCAACCCGCCCAGAATTTCCCCTGCCTTGCCCGCCGGAAGATGGGACAGAATCAGGGCGATTGTCTGCGGATGCTCGTCCTGAATGAATGTCAGCAAGTTCTCGCTCTCCGCCTTTTGCAGAAACGCGAAAGGCGTGGCGTTCACCGTCTGCTCGATCTGCTCCAGAATCCGACCCGCCTCATCCTTCGGAAGCGACTTCTCCAGCAGCGTCTTCGCCAGCATCAGCCCCCCCTGCTCCATGTACGACCGGGCCAACGCCAGATTGTAAAACTCCTCCACAACCGTATTGCACAGGTCGGAAGGAACCTGCCCCAGCGACGCGATCTCCCGCGTTACGTCTTCCACGCAGTTGCGGTCAAGACGCTTGAGAATCTCCGCCGCCGTGTCCTCCGGAACGGTCAGCAGCAGGACGGCAGCCTTCCGTATCCCGCTCAAACCCTTTTTGTCATCGATTGCACTTACCACCGGTTACCACTCCCACTCGGTTATCGATCCTTGATAATCCATTGCCGCACCAGATTGGCCGCTGTCGTCGGGTCTTCCTTGACCATCGTCGCCACCTGCTCCGCCATCTTGCGCGCTCGCAGCGTGCCTTCGTCCACCTCGATACCTTCCAGAATGCCTTCCGTCCCGCTCGCCTCGCCCACCGGCATCGCGTCCGCGTCCAGTTCCGGCGTCGGTTCCGAAGGCAGCATGGATCTGTCAAGACCCGCCACGCCCACATTGCCGGACGCCTTACGCAGCATCATCAACACCATGACAAGACTGCTGAACGCCAAAAGAACCAGCCCCGCCGTCTTGCCGTACTGCGTGATATCAAGACCGGACATCCCACCGCTCGAAGCCAGCACGGTTTCCCCGCCGGAAACCGGCGAGTTCAGATCGTAATAATGACTCACTTCCACGAACGAGGGATCCGTCGCGTTGATCACAGGAAGTATCTTCTTGCGGATGCTCTCCTCCTGGGACGCAACGATCGGCGCCAGATCGGACTCTTTGGGCTTGTCCGACTCTTTCTTTCCCATCTGCTGCCGCCAGATGGCCTCAAAATAACTGTACGGTATGTTCACCGTCGCACGTACCGATTTCACCGTCCCGGGCAGATTTCGTTTGATCGTATGCGTTACGTTCCGATCCGTCGAATATTCCACTTCCGATTCGGTCTTCTCCGAACTGTCGCCCGTCTGACCCACGTTGGCAATGGCCCCGCCCGTGTTCGGCCGGACCCCCGGTTCCCCCGAAAAATTCTTCTGGATCGAGGTATCTTTCGTCTCCCGTTCGCGAAGAAGCGGCTGATCGCCCGTGTACTCCTTCTTCTCAGTCTGAACCGTGTCCGTGTCCAATTCCACGAACACGCCCACCAGTGCATTGTTGATACCTAGCACCCGCTGAATCTTGTCTCCGATATACCGTTCGTGCTCCTGACGCATCTCCAAAACTTCGCTGGAGAACGGACTGTTATCGCCCGGCGACCGGTACGACACGCCATTCACCACAATGCTCACCCGCTCACGGCTCAGCCGGTCTACCGCCGACGATACCAGGTCTGCCACCGCGTTGATCAGGGCCTTGCCCGGCTTCACGCCCGACTTGGTCTCAATGGACACCGACGCCGAAGGATCGGAACTCGGCCCGTCGGACAAAAGACGCTTGCTCCCCGTGTTGATGATCACGCTCGCCGTCTGAACCCCATCCATGTACCGGATGATCTGGGCCAGACGCTGTTCCTTCGCCAACTGCCACCGATTCTGACGGTCTTCCTGCGGCAGCCACATGTCCGCCTCCAATACCAGTTTCCGCCAGCTCTCCGTCATGTCCGACGGAAGTGCTCGGTCCATCTGAAGCCGTGCCAGCAACCGATCCCGTTCCTGACGCTTGACGAGTATCTTTCCCCCTTCCACCTTGTAGAATACATCCCACTGATCCAGACGATTCTGGATGCTTGCGATCTCCGTGTCCGACATCGACTGGTCCAGAAGGGCCACAAGTTCCGGCTTGGCGGTCGCGTACACCGTCCAGAACAGTGAAATGCCGATCACCACCAGAATCATGAAGAATAGCAGCTTCTGGCTCAGCGTCAGTTGGCCCAGTTGTTCTTTAATTTGTAAGAGGTTCTTCCGAATGAATTCCATTTCCTGCCTCGGTCAATCCATTGTTCGAGGGTCAGACACGTTTATATCCGTATATTCCTGATCTCCGTATAGGCATCCGTTAACTGATTCCGAATCTGCATCAGCAGCGAAAAGGCAATGTCCGCCTTGCGCACCGCCGAGAACACCTCCGCGACGTTGTCCGTCTTGCCCGTCGCCAGTTTCTCCGTCGCCGTCTG
>CAZLZE010000102.1:0-18382 GCA_964563935.1 uncultured Phycisphaerae bacterium
GTCCCGGTTCCCGTCGCTGTGGCTGGTTCTGAGGGTCCGCCCGCCGCGCAATCGACAGGTCAACTCCATATTACACGCCGGAAAAAGAAAGAGAGACACACGTTCATGTGTCTCTCTTATGAGGATTCTTGTCGGTTTGTGTTCTTCGCGGATCAAAGGTATTTCTTGAAGAACTCGAAGGCTTTGTTGCCCGCGAATCCGTGCGGTCCGGGGAATACGTCCGCCCAGAGGTCTTCCTCACACCCAGCCGCTTGATAGACCTTCTTAACGCCCTCATATCCCTTGAGCAGATCTTGAATGAAGAAGCAGTTATCATAAATGCCCATCTCAAGCAGGAGGGGACGCGGCGCGATGAGGCCCGCGATATCATCTGTGTCAAAGTAGCGGTAGATATTCGGTACGATCTGGGATCCGCAGAAATTCGCTCGCTGAATGGCGAACGAATACCAAGGATTAACGTATCCGATGATATCCGCCGCCTTGATCCGTTTATCAAACGCGGAAGCGAAGGTCGTCATTGTTCCGCCCTGCGACAAGCCCATCATGCCGATTCGCTTGGCGTCGACTTCCCGCCGGGTTTCGAGGTAATCGATGCAGCATTTGATGTCCCAGATATTGAGCGTCAGTGGGTAAATGCCCAGCATCGCGCCTTTGATGAAATTCATATTACAGGGATCGCGTCCCGGGAATGGATTGTCTCCATCCCGTCGCTCTCCGAATACGCGAAGATCCGGGCAGATGGTGAGAAATCCCGCCTTGGCCATCTGTTCGCCATAGTTGTAGTTATGTTCGGTGATCTCGGCCACGTGCGCCGATGAGGATCGAACTCCCGCCACCGCGTCTTTTCCATACGGTCCGTGGCCGTGGGAGCATACGATGGCTGGATTACTTCGGTCCGCTTCCATCGCGACAGGTCGCAGTACTTGGCAGGGCACGGACATGAACTCCTCGGAGTTGAATACCACTCGCTCGCGTATCAGATCTCCGTCCACCACGGAAGACTCCACCACGGCTTCCATCTTCGTCGGTTCGGGAAAGTAACCCAGAAGCTCGACGTATTTGGCGTAGGCCTGTTTGTACCATTTCTCCCAGTCTTTTCTGGTCTTACCTTTGAACTTCATCAACGGCACCCAGTTCTGGGCGATCTTCTCCCAGTACTTCTGCATTGAAAAGTTGCGATTCGTCATGTGACACTCCTTTGCCTTAGTTGCCATGAACACCAAGTCCATCCTAGTTCCGAATATCCGTAACTGCAAGAGTGAAATGTAATTCATACGGACGGCATCATCCGTGCTCCCCGGGTTTTCCATATCCACTCTTTATTGACATTTCCCGGGACCGCCTTTAGAATGATTCCTGACCTGATTCTTGAGTGAAAATCATCGATAATGCGAGAAAGGAACTGCCATGGCTGAGAATATACTGGAATTGACGGATGATAATTTTCAATCCGAAGTGCTCGAATCCCCTGTGCCCGTCGTGGTCGATTTCTGGGCTGAATGGTGCGGTCCCTGCCGCGCGATGTCACCCATTATGGAGCAGTTGGCCAACTCCGCTGATCAGACCGCCAAGGTGACGAAGCTGAACGTGGACAATGCCCGTAATATTGCCATGAACTACGGGATCAGCGCCATTCCGACGATCATCATCTTCGTGAACGGTCAGCCGTACAAGAAGTTCGTGGGCCTGACGTCCTTGCAGGAACTCCAGAACGCGATCAAGGAAGTGGCCGCCTAGCCAGACCCTTTGCCACGCTCCCTACCGCTGGACAACGGGTTTTCACGGCCCGCAGCAACTGCCGGAGCAATTCTCCGGGCTGTTATCGTGAATGTTGCAGTTCGCCACGTTTACGCCTCCGCATACCAGACCGTTCGAATTGGTGTTGCCCGCAATTTCCGTATCGACAATCGTCGGGACGATATCGTTCAGCCCTGTCGCGTTCAGCCCTCCTCCTTTGGGGGAAGTATTATTCAGCACGCGGCATTCCGCGATGTTTGCCCCGATCGCCGATATACCGCCGACATAATCCGCGGTGTTCACGGACACGGTGGTCCTCTGAATCATCGCTTGCTTGGCATAGACGCCACCCGAGTTCTTCGCCTGATTGCCGGTGACGGTGCAGTCCTGGATCAGACCCCGGGTCGTACCATCGCTGTTTTCCTGCCCCTCGATGTATATTCCTCCGCCCTCAACGGATCTGTTCCCGCTGACGGTTGAACCGAGGATCTCCGACCCGTACATGTAGATTCCGCCTCCGTTTTGGACGATGGCCGACTTGTATTGCCCGTCCAGGCAGGAATTGCCCGTGATTTGACAGTTGGCGAGCGTGGTTCCTCTGGCCACCAGTCCGCCTCCGGGACCATCCGTTACGGTGTTGTTCTCGAATTTACACAGGCCGACATAGGAATTCTCGATATACCCGCCGCCTCCGCCCCAGGACTGGATCTTTCCAACGAGCGAGTTGTTGGTGACGGTGCACAGAAAGACGATGCTCTGACCCGAGGCGTGGAGCCCGCCCGCGATGTTCCCTTCGCCCAACACACTGTTGTTGGTGATGGTCGTATTGAAGAGGTATCCGACGATGCCCAATCCTCCCGCTTCGCCGGTGTCCGCGGTGTTTGCGTCGATGGTGCAGAAGTTCATCGTGCTGTGTACGAGTTTCGCTCCCCCGCAGCCGCTGTGACTCTTGTTGTTCCTGATCTGGCAGTGGTGGATCGTCATGCCGTTTCCATCGATGGCTCCGCCGGTCGTTCCCGCCTCGTTTGCCGTGAACGTGCAGTTTCCGATCGATCCGGCGGCGGAACAATAGACGGCGCCGCCGGCCTTGTCTGCCTTGTTTCGGGTGAAGGTGCAGTTCAGGATGGCAAATTTCTGTCCTTCTATCGCGCCGCCCTCGGCCTTGGCGGTGTTCGCGGTGAAGTCGCAGTCCTGGATTCCCGTGGTGTTATCGATATTGTCGACGTTGGGCGCATTAATCGCGCCGCCGCCCGATCCCTGCGAACCGTTGGTCTCAAAAACGCAGCGACGAATCTGTCCGCCCCTGGTCGTGATTGCCCCGGCCGTTCCCGCACCGACGTTGGCTGTGAACTGGCAATCGCTCACTTCGGAGTCTTTTGTCTCGACAGCACCGCACGTTCCCTGGTTTTCCGAGAACGTGCACGTGTTGATCCTGCAGTTCGTCGCGTCGATTGCGCCGGGTTTGTCTGCTCCCTGGTTCTGGGTGAACGTGCATCCGGTGATCGTCGAATTCTCCGCCTGCAGGGGGCACCCGTTATTGGCGTCGAAAATGCAGTCGGTCACCTGCGTATTCGATACGTCTACGATCGGAGAACCATAGGTGTTGAGTACAAACTTGCAGTTTTTCAGAATGAAGTTTTCGCAATCCTGTTCGCTGATCGCTCTGGCGGTGCATTCCTGAAATTGGCAGTTCTCCAAACTGAAGTTCCGGAGCCCGGTGATTTGGAGGACTCCGATCTTGGGCCAGGACCCTTTCTTTACGGTCAGATCGGAAAACTTGAAGTTGGCCATGTCGGTCAGCGACGTGAGCGTGTTATCTCCGGTTCCGGTTCCCGACAGGTCGATGGTTGTCTGGTCCATGCCTGCCCCGATCAGTGAGACGTTTCGTCCGTGGAAGTCCAGGTCGCGGTTGCCCGTTCCGGAATATGTTCCTGCCGCGAGCAGAATCTTGTCGTTATAGGTGGCTGCGTCCAACGCCGCCTGGATCGTTCCGTACTGCTCGGGCACCTTCAATTCCCGCGGGACAGTCGAGGCGAAAACGGCACGGATCGTTTTGTTGGCGTCCATTTTCACGCTCTGTGTCAGTTCCGGTCCCACCAGTGCGCCTTCCCAGTGATGAAACTCGAAATTCGGGTTCGCTCGTGCCGTCGCGAGCACGTTGATGCCCCATTTGTACTTGTCTTCCTGCGGAAACACGTTGATCATGCCCGCTTCGGGCGGAAAGACTTCCGTGGTCAGGGTGTAAACCGCGTCTCCGGTCCCTGTTCCTTCGCCGCTCCAGGAATCCCCATACCCTTTGGGGACGAAGCCCGCCGAAATATACTTCGACGCGTCGATCGGTTCGTTCAGCAGGGGGTTGGTCCGTTTGACCGTCGAATCGCTGTCGCACAGATGGCGGATGGACCATCCCGCCAACTCGTAATCCTGATTCGCCATGGCCGTCAGCGTCACCGGCTGATTGAACAGATAAAACCCCAGCGGTCCGGGCTTGGGGTTCATATCGAATGTCCCCATATCGCCCGGCGGGTCCGCGAACGCCAATCGGGCCGCGAGAACCTTGTTGACGTCAAACAATTCCTGCGTGAAAGACAGCTTCACCGCCTCAAGCACATCGAGGTCCACGCCCACTTCGCTCGCCAGTCCCGCCCGCAGTTCCGCGCCGATCTGCTCGTATCGATAGTCGCCGATACCCTTGAGATAGGGCTTGACGGCGAGGTTCGGTCCGACGATCCCGTAGAATTTCACCCCCACGCTCGGCTTGACGTAGACTTCCACCGTGATCGGCGTGATCGACCATTGCTCCACGAAAGGCGTCGGCTCGAACCGGTAGTCGAAGTACGGGTTCCATTGTTTGTCCAGGTACTCAATTCCTGCGGAAAGTCCCGTCTTAAGATCGAATCCGCCTTTGACTGTTCCCAGGTTCCCGACTTTCATCTCCGCCCCGAGTTTGGTATCGAACACGAACTGGTACACCACGGGCACGTATCCGACCATCACCACCATGGGTGAGCTTTCCAGGGAGACGACCGTCGCCTCCTCTTTCAGGGCGTCCGAGATCTTGGCCGACGTGATCGATGCCAGCAGGTGCATATCGACGTCGCCCCCGATGATACAGCGGAATTCCTGGAGCGATCCATTTCGAATCCGCAGAGCGAAATCCACGTCCGGATTGAATCCCAGCGTGAACTCATCCAACGCGACCTCGCCGATCTGTTCCATGGCGAGCTTGGTCCCGCTGAGCTCCAGTTTCCCGTTGCTGAACCCGACTTTGGCCGCCCGTCGTTTGGTTACCAGCGCGGGCTGATCCCCGCCGCTCGTAACGACCGCCTTGTCCAGCTCGAATTTGTTCTTAATGATCACGTCACCTGTCTGGATCACATCGGTAATCGCCGCCGGCTGAGTCTCCAGAACGACCGTTCCGTTCGGACCGCTCGTGACCGACAGCACGCGAAAGAGCCTGCCCGTTCCCCGCGAAGAGACTACCACCGAACCGGGCGCGATGGTTGAGGGAATTCCATCCCCCGATAACGTCATCTGTCCGTTCTGACCGGCGGTCACCTGTACCGTCGAGGCCAGTACGACCGTCTCCTCGGCGATTTTCAGACCGGTAGTTCCCGGACTCGCCGCGAATATGGCCGTGATCGACAAGTCTTTGTCGACCGTGACTTCCACGGAGTCGCTTGATCCGGAGGCATCACCTTCCCAATGGTCGAATTGGAACTCATCATTGGCGATGGCGGTCAAAACGACCTTGTCGCCGGTCTGGTAAGTCGTTTTTTCCGGTTGAATGTGGATCGTTCCACCCGTTTCGGGGCTGGCGGACACGGTAACGGTAAAGCCGGTATTCTGCTGGTCGCCTCCCCCGGGACCGCCCGGCCCTGTCGTACAGCCTCCAAGTACCAGAAGCTCCAACAGGATACAGACGGCAAGGGCGAAAGATATGGACGGCCAACGATTACTGTAAGATGGGACGTTTCGCATCGTCTCTTCTCCAATTTAACGGCGGGGCCTTGAATAACTATACTATATTATAATCTCGTGGACTCTGCAAGCTGAATCGATGGAACCTGTACCAGATATGCGCGCACCAAAAGCGCACCGGAATTGCACCGGTTTTACGGTTTTTGCGGTTTTTGCCGTTATCACGCCTGGGGACGCGTCTGGAGCCTATTTCCACCAGTCGGCCAGGTCGCGTGGGAAGTTCTGGCGGATATCCTCGATCTCTCCCCTGGCGATCCGATTGGTCAGGAGCTTAAAGACCGCCCTGGTCGCCAGTTCCGGGTCGAAGTCGCACCCGCGGGGGAACTGGCCGCAGATGTAGGCCAGAAAATCCTCCTGGGTTTTGAGCTTCACCGGCTTGGCGTCGGGCCGCCAGCCTTCGTAGTACATCCCCCGGATGAGCATGGGCAGTTGGGCGCCCAAGTGGGCCGCTTCTTGTGCGGTCAGACGGTCCCGAAGCGTGTGCAGTACGACGCGAAGAATACTGTATGTCCTGGGCTGATCATCGCAGCCGAGGTAGCTTTTAAGTTCCTCCAGCCACCCCATCGTCTTCTGGATGGTCGGCTTTAGGATGTCCATGACAGCTTGAGACATGTCGATTCCCCCTCTTCAGGCAACCTACTCTACATACCAGAGCTTTTCGAAGAAGGCAACGTGCGTTTTGAAGATGTCTTTTTCCCGTGGCCCGGATATACTTACTGGGACTATCATGACACAGGAAGAGCTGGACAATCTGGACGTTCTGCAGGAAGAAGAGCCGACGCAGGTTACCGAAGACGGTGGACCCGTTCACGCCACGCTCATCATTCGACGCAAGCGATCCCGCAGCCGGATCGATAAATATCTCCAGGGCCGATTTCCGCGTTTTTCCCGCACGGGCATTCAGCGGCTGATCAAGGAAGGCGCGATTACCGTCAACACCAAGCCGACCAAGCCCAGCTACGAGATCAATGCCGGCGATACGATTGAGTTGATCCTCCCGCCCCAGGAAGATAAGGAGATCAAGGCGGAGAATATTCCGCTGACCATTATCTATGAGGATCAGTACCTGGTGGCTGTCAATAAGCCGGCCAATATGGTCGCTCATCCGGCCCGCGGATATCAGAGCGGGACGCTGGTCAATGCCATGATGTACCATTGCCAGAAGCTGTCGTGCGGCGACGATCCGGTTCGGCCGGGAATCGTGCACCGGCTCGACAAGGATACGACGGGCGTGATCGTTGTGGCCAAGGACGACGAGGCGCACTGGCGATTGGCCCTGCAATTCGAGCGGCGGAAGATCCACAAAGAGTACCTGGCCGTCGTGGAAGGGGAGCTCGAATTGGATTCCGACCGGATCGACGCGCCGATCGGCGTGCATCCCCACGCTCGCGAGCGGTACGCGGTCCGCAGGGAAACAGGCCGGCCCGCCTCAACTGTGTTCCAGGTGATCGAGCGTCTCAACGGTTTTACGTTTGTGCGGCTGCTCCCGGAAACAGGCCGAACGCACCAGCTTCGCGTCCACATGTCCTACCTTCGGCATCCGATCGTGAGCGATACGATGTATGGGGCCAGACGGATCACTATGGGCGATCTGTTCAAGACGGACGATGCGACACCGATCATCGGGCGATTCGCTCTTCACGCTCATCAGCTCGAATTTCGCCACCCGATTACGGGCAAGGATATGAAACTCCAGGCTCCGTTGCCCCCGGATTTCCAGCAGTTGCTGGAAACGCTCCGCAAGCGCAAAACGTCGCGCTAATTCCTATTGTTGGCCCAGCGTCAGGACGACCAATCCCACGATACTCAATGCGCAGGCGATCAGTGTTGTCCGGCTCAGGTGCTCGCGGTAGATGAATCGTCCGATGATGAGCATGAGTACGATCGGACCGGCGACGGTGAAGGGGTACAATATCTCCGGCCTCACGTAGCGAAGGGCGAACAGGGCTGACCAGAACCCGAACGTGTACGATCGCCCGCCGTTCCGCATGATCCAACGATTGATCGGCCAGAACACCGTCGCCCCAACCACCACCGCATCATCTTTTCCGTGCAAGCCTACCAACTCGCGCCCTCCATATCAAGGACGCCGATGGCGTCGTTTCATCAGAGTCGAACGGCGGGTTAGCCACACAGTTGGTCCTCACTCGATTTGCAGGAGCCTTCACCACGAAGACACAGATAATTGTGGGAGGTCTACAGTCTGCGGTCTTCAGTCTGCATCTGAAAACCGTGGACTGTGGATTGCTTTCCCTATTGGCTACTCTCTCCTGCCTTATTCGTAACCATTCCACGTAGCGGATTCGTCCCAAACACAAATAATAATTGAATTGGTTTCGGTAATCAGCGACAATCATGAAAATCGGAGGTGTGCTGCAATGCAACAAGAGGATTCCATGCTGTCTGGTGCGAACACGGCCAAACATGCTTCCGATTGCGCGAAGCGGCGTCAATTATGGAGGGAGTCTGCTCTCTTAAGTTCTGGGTCAACCTTTGTGATTTCTTCCCTCATATTCACCGTGCTTCTTCTCTATTACGCTTTGAAGTGGAAGACACTGCAAGGCTTTGCCTCCGCCATCGATTACAGTGGCATCTTCTTCTGTGATTTCGAGCAACACTATCTCACGACGGCCTTGGCCTTGTTTCGGGACGGCATTCCTGATAACAAATACCTCTACTCCTGTTTTTTCGCCCTTGTTCTGAGTCCGCTTCGGTTTCTTTCCATGGAAAACGCGTTTCGGGTGTGGGGCGTTTTCCAGATCGTCGGAATATTCCTGTTGTTCTGGGTTCCCGCCGGGGTCCTTCTGAGAAAGTCGAGATTCGAATATTACCTCCACCTCGTGTTGGTCGCGTGTTGCATTCCCCTTCTGCACAACTTGGTATGGGGGCAGATCAGCGTTTTCGTTACTTTGACGGCAATGGGCTCTGCATTTCTCCACCAGCGAAAACACCCTGTGTGGGCGGGAATCCTCTTGGCTCTGGGCGTATCCATCAAATACTATGTAGCCATTTACGGCATCTACTTTCTCCTGAAAAAAGACTGGCGGGCGGTAATCGCTTTGGCTTGTGCCACGATGTTCTTTCTGATTCTCGTGCCATATGGTGTGCTGGGAGCCAAGCGGGTGCAGACATTTGACCAGAGTGTCCGACAGAATCTGGCACACGTCCGTCAGGGCACCGCGGCTGATCCGAATTCGCAGTACATTGCCAACGTGTTCCTGCGAATCGTTCCGCATAGTCTGCGACGTATCGACAACTGGTTGTTGCTCAGGTGCGTTGGCTACCTTCTCCTGGGTCTGAGTATCCTGCTGTCTTATGCCTTGGTACGATGGAAAGTCGAAGACGAGTCCCTCTGGGTCTTTCTCGTGCTATTCACCTCACTGCCTTTCGTTATAGAGACATCTTGGCCTCATTACTTTGTCTATCTCCCGTTTGCCCAGGTGTGGGCTTGGCGGGGGCTGCGGAGTTTCGGAATCAACGCATCCGCCTCATGGACCAGATGGTACTTTCTTGTTCCCTCGATGATCCTCTCCAGTTCGCTCTTCTTCATTCTACTGAACAATCGCCAGTTCTATTCCTACTACGGATTTCTCTTCTTCGCCAATCTGCTCGTCGTGCTGTCAGTCTATGTCCAGGTTGTCAGCATTCTCCTGCAGAGTGACGAAGAGTTGCAACCTGACGTATCCTGACGATCTCCATGTCTCGGTGGCATGTCTGTTCCCTGTGGGGTGGGCTGGACTTACCATCTTCTTCTCCGCAATCTGACACATGCACTTTGGCGTGCATCTCTCCTCTTCGTGCCCTTGTTTCATTGCCTTCTCATACGGCAGCCCAGGTCACACTCTCGCCGTCATCCGCGAATGCCGACTTGCAAGACTCTTCAACGCGTTCAGCGTATGATCGATATCCTCCGGTGTGACAAATGGTCCGAAACTGAATCGTGTGGTTCCGCCGATGTCCAGCGTGCCGATCGTCTTGTGGGCCAGCGGCGCACAATGCAGCCCGCTTCGCGTCAGAACCCCAAACTCCGACTCCAGCGCCCCAGACAACTCCAGCGGTGAAAACCCTCGCAACCGCACCGAAAACACGCCCACCCGCTTGTCCGCATCGCGGGGTCCGAACCATTCCAGACCCTCGATCGTCTCCAGTCCAGCCATGAACCGTTCGCAAAGATCGCGGTCGTGCGCGCGAATCGCTCGTACATTACGCTCGAGAACATACGCCACGCCTTCGCTCAACCCTGCGATGCCGATCGCATTGTGCGAGCCGGGCTCGTACTTGTCCGGCATGATCTCCGGCTGAGTCATGATCTCGCTTCGCGAGCCTGTTCCGCCTTGTTTGTGCGGCCGAAGAATCTTCTCCATTCCCGGGCGAATGTACAAAAACCCCGTCCCCAGCGGACCGAGCAGTCCCTTGTGTCCTGGCGCCGCCAGGAAATCGACGCCGTCCCTCTGAACGTCGATCGGCCAGTGGCCAATTGTTTGCGCCGCGTCGACAAGTATCAATACTTCATGCTCCTTTGCGATCTTCGCGATCTCGGAAATCGGCTCAACGGTCCCCGTCACATTGCTCCCGTGCAGCACGGCGATCAGCTTCGTGTTCGGCCGAATCGCCTTGCGAATATCGTTCGGATCGACGATCCCGTCCGAAGCGGTCGGTACGAAATCCACGTTCAATCCTATTCGTTCCTTCAGTTCATTCAACGGCCGCAGGATGGAATTGTGGTCCATCCATGTCGCGATCGCGTGGTCCTCCGGATTCAGCAATCCGTGGATCGCGAGGTTCAGACCATCCGAGCAATTGAGCGTCATGATGATGTGCTCAGGATTTGATACGTTGATCAGCCGGGCAATCCGCTCTCGGCATGTCTGAATAACCTCACCCGATTCAATCGCCTCCGCGTACGCTCCTCGCCCAGCCGACGCGCCCACACGCGTCGCGTAATTTACCATCGCCTGTGTGACCGCCGGGGGCTTCGGATAACTCGTCGCCGCGTTGTCCAGATATATCCGCTTCATCACTGCTTCTCCGTGGAAGCGTCCGGCGCCGCCAACGTCGCCTTCAGCTCATTGTTGATCCGGATCGCGCACCATTTACGTCCGCACATGCTGCAGTAGTCATCTCCCGGACAGTCATCCCGGTGCCGAATCTTCTTCGCCTTCTCTCCGTCCAATGCCAACTGGAACATCGCCGGCCAGTCCAACGCCGCCCGGGCCTTGCTCATCGCGTCGTCCCGATCTCGTGCCCCAGGAAGCCCGCGGGCAATGTCCGCCGCGTGCGCCGCGATCTTGAACGTCACCACGCCCGTGCGAACCGCTTCCGAGTCCGGCAATCCCAGGTGCTCCGTCGGCGTGACATAACACAAAAACGCTGCCCCGTGATACGCCGCCAGCGTGGCTCCGATGGCCGCTGAAATGTGATCGTATCCCGCCGCGATGTCCGTTACCAGCGGACCGAGCACATAAAACGGAGCGCCCTTGCAGATTTCCGTCTGAATCTTCATATTGTACTCGATCTGATCCAGCGGAACGTGTCCCGGACCCTCAACCATCACCTGGCATCCCGCCTCCTTGGCCCGCTGCGTCAGTTCGCCCAGCGTCCGCAGCTCGCCGAGTTGCGCCGCGTCCGACGCGTCCGCCAACGCGCCCGGGCGAAGTCCGTCACCCAGGCTGAACGTCACGTCATACTCCCGCATGATCGCGCAAATATCGTCGAACCGTTCATACAACGGATTCTGGCGATTATGATACGTCATCCACTTCGCCAGAAGGGCTCCGCCCCGCGACACGATTCCGCATACTCGCTTGACTGCCAGCGGTATATGTTCCCGCAGAATGCCCGCATGAATTGTGAAGAAATCCACGCCCTGCTCCGCCTGCTTGGCGATGATCTTCAGCATGTGGTCGACCGTCAGCGTCTCCACGTCGCGGTCCACGATCATCTCGTACATCGGAACCGTGCCCACCGGGACCGGGCTTTCCGCCACGAACATCCGCCGGATCTCATCCAGGTCGCCGCCCGTCGAAAGGTCCATCACCGCGTCCGCCCCAGCTGCCACCGCCAACCGGAGCTTCTCCCGCTCTTCCGCTGCCGACGCATGAATCGCCGACGCCCCGAGGTTCGCGTTAATCTTTGTCGATACGACACGTCCGATAGCCAACGGTTTGAGCGACCCCGCCAGGTGAACTTTATTGGCCGGGATTACCACCCGGCCCGCCGCGAATTCCTCCGCCAACAGGGCCGGCGAAATGTTTTCCGCCTTCGCCGCCGCTTGTATCGTATACTTAATTTGGCCTTGCTTTGCTGACTCAGTTTGTGTCATTTGCATAGTTCCTGTTAATAAAGTTGGAGCATCATGAAGAAGAACGGAAGTGGCCCTTCATGGTTCCTATAATTTCCGCTTTTTCATCATGAACACTGCTTGCCTGGGATGACCTGTGGGGCGGGTATCTGAAAGCATGTCGATACGCGCTTCCCTACGCCGGTTTCACTCCGGATCAGGTTCCAAGGGTCCCGCCTCTACGGGCGAATCTCAGGCCATACAGGCCACCCCTAGCGCAATTCTCCACCCATTATAGAGGCGGGGCGGAGACGTGTCAAAGAATTCTGCTAATCTCATACGTGAATCTCGCCGAAGAATCCATCAGGAAAGCAGCAATAGGTCCATAACGTTTTTGGTAAAGGAGGAGAGAAGGATGCGTCAGTTTTTTGGAATCACCCTCGTAAGTATTATTGGTATGGTTCTCATGTCTGGCTGCGGCGTCTCGCCCACGACGTTCGAATCCAATGACACCGCCGTTGAAATGTTGGGCGGAACCACCTGGGGCGACCCCGGTGGAAACGTGTCCATTACGTTCGATGAGAACGCCAAGATCACCAGTTTCTCCGTGCCTAATCTGCCGCCCGAGTTGGCGAACGTGCGCATCGACGGTGAACCGTTCACCATCAGGATTCCTGACGATGTTCTACCGCCTGAACTGTCCGCTTTCGCCGGCAAGGAATTCACCGCCACCCTGGAGAACACTTTGACCACCGTAAATCCGGACGGCACCATGCAGATCGAATTTTTGGGAACGGTTAGCATCCCCTTTGTCAACGGTATCACTCTTGTCATTGATACCACGGCGCAGACGGTGGGCGGAAACACCAGTCTGAGCGGCTTGAGCGGTTCGCTCATCGCCCATACCATCGCGGGCGACTTCAACGTCTTCAGCGGCGACTTCGCGGACAATATTCCCATTGTTCAGTTGAACTAAAGGCCGCGACCATCGTGCCGGAAAATCCGGCGGAATCGTAAACACTACCGCGGGCATCGCAATCAACGGCGATGTCCGCTTTCTTTTTATCGCCCGCACGAATTTTTCCTCGCGTCTTGCCAAATACGCCAAAAATCATCAAAATGCACCCTGGTCAGCAAAGACATGCAAAGGACTAGAATATGAATTGGAAGCAAGTGAAACTCGGGCTGTGTCCCATCGGAAAATTCGTCTTCTCCCACGAGGATGCCTGTCGTCAGAAACAGGCCGTCAAGAAATTTCTCGCCGATTGGCAGGTCAACATTGTCGACCTGGAGCATGTCCTGCCCGATGGCATGGTCCGCGACCAGAAGCACGTCGAACCCGTCGTCGAGTACTTCCAGAAGGAAAAAATCGACGCCCTCTTCATGCCCCACTGTAATTTCGGCACCGAGGGCGCTGTCGGCATGATCGCCCGAAAGCTCGGTGTGCCCGTGCTCCTCTGGGGACCGCGTGACGAAGCCCCGCTTCCCGACGGTACCCGCCTTCGGGACTCCCTCTGCGGCCTGTTCGCCAGCAGCAAGGTCCTTCACAAGCTCAATGTTCCCTTCACCTACATCGAGAACTGCCGGACCAACGAACCCGCCTTCAAAACCGGCGTGATCGACTTCCTTCGATCCGCCAGCGTCGTCAAAGCCTTCAAAAATATGCGAATTGGACTTGTCGGCAACCGGATCGACTTTTTCTGGACCACCAAGATCAATGAAAGCGAACTTCTCGAACGCTTCGGTATCGAAATCCTTCCCATCGATCTCGTCAAAGTCATCAACCGCGTCAAAGCCAATGTTCGCAGGAACGCCGACCGCTATGCCGTCGAGTTGGCGGAACTCAAGACCGCCTTCACCTTCTCCGGATATCCGTCCGACGCGCCAATCATCCACCAACTGGCCCTGCGCGATTTCTTTCTCGAATGGGCCCGCGAGGAACACCTCTCCGCCATCGCCGAAGAATCCTTCACTTCGCTCAGCGACGAACTCGGCGGTTATGCCGCCATCTCCAACTCCATGGCCGGCGAAGCGGGAATCCCCATCGCCACCGAAAGCGATGTCCATGGCGCCATTGGCTCGGTTCTCCTCGAGGCCGCCGCCCTGGAACCTCAACCGTCGTACTTGGCCGACCTCACTATCCGCCACCCGACCAATGACAACGCCGTCCTCGTCTGGCACGGCTATTCCCCCTCCGTCATGGCCAAAAAGAAAAATCAGGAACCGCTCAACGTCGGAGTCCACTGGATCCTTCCCGGCTCGCAGAGTGGAATGGGGCATTGGCAGCTCAAAGATGGCGAGATTACCATCGCCCGTTTCGACGGCGACGGCGGTCGATATTCCCTCATCAGTGGCGAGGGAACAACCGTTCCCGGGCCCGACACACAAAACTCCTATGTCTGGATGGAAGTTAACAACTGGCCCAAGTGGGAACGAACCTTTATCGAAGGTCCGTACATCCATCACGTCTCCATGCTCTACGACCACGCCAGCCGCATCCTCTTCGAAGCCTGTAAGTACATCCCAGGCCTGCACGCGGATACCTCGCTTCTGACCTGAGATTCAACGCACGATTCTTCTTCGCTCGCGGGGGCCCGGCATGCCGTGCCTTCTTCTTCACCCGCACCGAACATCCACCACGGCAACTGCATCCTCATTCATAATTGTCCACTGAATCGTCGGTGAAGATGACTACTCCTTGCCGACCGAGTCCGCTTTGACATTCCGGGTGGGTGAACCGTATAATTCACCCTCTTTCCCTGACACCGGGGAGGATATATTGTGCATGGGAACGTGCAAGTGAGGATGATTGTGTTCCATAGAATCAGGCATTACATCGATTACCATCGGGAAGGTGATGGCTCCTATCGCCAGGTGCTGACCATGGCCATTCCTCTCATCCTGAGCACCAGTTCCTGGTCTATCCAGCACTTCGTCGATCGGATGTTTCTTACGTGGTTCTCCCAGGACGCCGTCGCCGCCTCCATGCCCGCCGGTCTCCTCAATTTTACCATCATGAGTCTCTTTCTCGGAACCGCCAGCTACACCAGTACCTTCGTCGCCCAGTATTTCGGCGCGGGAAGAAAAGAACGCGTCGGACCTGTCGTCTGGCAGGGTATGTACGTTTCCCTGATCGGCGGCGTGGCCATGGCCCTGATGATTCCATTGGTCAGACCCATTTTTCAGTGGGTAGGCCATGATCTCAAAATCGTCGACTGTGAAGTGACTTACTTTCAGATCCTCTGCCTCGGCGCCGCGCCGGGAATCGCCGCCTCCGCCCTCTCCGGCTTCTTTTCCGGTCTTGGCAGAACCTGGACCGTTATGTGGGTCAGCCTGCTGAGTACTCTGGTTAACATCGTCAGCGATTATCTCCTGATCTTCGGCTCCTTGGGATTCCCCCGTCTAGGTCTCGCAGGGGCAGCCATCGCTACCGTCCTGTCCGGTCTCGTCAACATGTTCGTCCTGCTGATCCTCTTCTCCCGTGCCCATTGCGACCGCGAGTATCACACCGTTCGCGGTTGGCGGTTCGAAAAGGAGCTCTTCCGTCGGCTGATCCGGTTCGGCTTTCCCAGTGGCGTTCAAATGTTCCTCGATGTCGCCGGATTCACCATTTTTATCCTGCTCGTCGGAAAACTCGGCGCCGAACCCCTGGCCGCCACCACCATCGCGTTCAACATTAATACCCTCGCCTTCATGCCCATGATCGGGCTCGGAATCGCCGTCTCCGTACTCGTTGGGCAATACCTCGGGCAGAATCGCCCCGAATGGGCGGAAAAGAGCGTCTATTCCGGCTTCCATATCTCAACTCTCTACATGGGCGTCATCGCTTGCCTCTACGTCTTCGTTCCTGACCTGTTCATCAGCCCATTCGGCGCCAGGGCGGTCCAGTTCGAACAATTCCGTCCGCTCATCGTCACCATGCTCAAATTCGTGGCTGTCTACTGCCTGTTCGATTCCATGAACATCATCTTCGCCTCCGCCCTCAAGGGCGCGGGTGATACCCGCTACGTCATGTTTATGATTGTCGGCGTTTCCATCGCCGTTCTGGTTGGCCCCAGCTACGTGGCCCTGGAATACCTCAAAGGGGGAATCATGACCGCCTGGTTCATCGTTTCCGCCTACGTGATCATCTTGGGCTTCTCGTTCCTCTTCCGTTTCCTCGGCGGCAAGTGGAAGTCCATGCGCGTAATTGAAGAGCCGGCACTTCACATTCCGCCCGTGCTCCCCGAATCCCCCGCCCCGGAAGGACAGTGATCCGCCTCATCGTGCGATCTTCTCTTCTTTCCTCTCACCTTACCGAAAACGTCTACGTCACGATCGACATCGACGGCTTCGACCCGGCCTACGCCCCCGGCACCGGTACCCCGGAACCCGGCGACATGGACTGGTACCACGGCCTGAATTTCCTCGAAAAACTCACCGCCAAGATTATCGCCTTGACTCAGAAGAAAAAGTAGACTGAAACAACGGCAGGTGGTTCACTTTCATGATAAAGATTAACGCCGCCACTATAGACGTTGGTAAGAGATTTCAGGGAAGCAGGATTATTAAGGGCAAAAGCCTCACACGACGCCCGGAATTCCCTGGTCGTTTCGGACGGCGACCTGGAAGGGGTGGCAGGTGAGCTTCCTGAGACCGGGGTTGGATTGCGGGCCGCAGCCGCAGACGTAGTTGGTGGCGGTGTATCCGAGCTGGTCCTTCATGGCCGCCCACATTTTGAAGTTTTCGGTCGAGAGCGAAACGGGTATGTCGCGATCGTGCTTGCGGATTTCGGCCAGGTGATGCTCGTAGATCTGCTGGCGGACATGTTGAGGGAAAGGACTGGTCAGGGTATCCCGCGTTTCCGACTGTCTGACGCGGGCGGCGTCGAGAAACTCGGGGTCGATCAGGTCGGCGGGTACGTTGCGGATCAGCTCGTCGTAGGTGGTCCACATTAACACGCACAGGCTGATCACGTCGGGTCGGGTGTGTTTGAAGATCAGTTCGGCGGTGCGGGCGGCATCGTCGCGCCAGCCGCGGACGGGGATGATCGGCTTGAACTTGTAGCAGATCTGATAGCCGGCTTCCTGGGCGATGCGGGCGGCTTCGATCCGCTGTTCGGTGGTGCCGGTGTTGGGTTCGATCAGGTGGCTTTGCGTGGGTCCGGAGATGCTCCAGACGATGATGGTTTTTCCGTTATGCTTCAGGTCTCGCATCCATCGGGTGTTCCAGGTTTTGGTGTGGATAATCAGGTATCGGTCCTCGAGGGTGCCGAAGAATTCGATCAGTTCGCCGAGGACACCGAGTTCGGGCTCCAGGCCCGGCGGATCGGCGTCGTCGTCGAGCAGGTAGGTGGTCTGCCATGGATGGCGGCGGATCAGTTCGGCCAGATGGCGGCAGTAGTCCTCGACGTTGACCATGGCCACGAGCAGTCCGCCCAGACAGCAGTATTTGCACTTGTGCAGGCAGCCTTCCTGCATGTGAATGCGCCAGCAGGGGCGGCAGACCTTGTCATGACGGTGGGCGTCGGTTTCGAGGTTGGCGTCGAACCAGACGAACGCGGCGTCGCCGAGGAGGGCCGAGGATGGGTTTTCCAAGCCGGCGTCGATGAGTTGTTTGCAGCGGGCCTCGACGCTCTCGCGGCTGTCGAATCGGAAGGTGTTGAAGAGCAGGATGGGGTCGCGGACGTCCTGGAGAGTATTCATCGTTTTTCGACCGGCGAAGAGATTCCGATTACGGACCATATCGGGCAAATCCCGGTCGGCGTAGGTGATGATCGGCTGCGGCTTGCGGAGCGCGGCGACGACGCGTTCGACGCGGGCGCGATAGGTCGGGTGCGACATGACGGATTCGTGGGCGTAGACGGCCGGGGGATCAATATCGTACATGCGAATGGTCCTGTATATAGGCTTACAGCCTGTATTTCCCATATGACTTCGCCCGGCTACATCACCGAGCAACAGTAACGGTATTATACAACGCCCCCCCCTTGTTGTGTCTACGGTTTTGTCTGAGCATTTGGACCACTTGAGGAAGAATCCGGTTCGTTACGTTCCGGCGGTGGGGGTAGGAGGGCGAACACAAGGTTCGCCCCTACAAAACCTAAAGAGAGACGTCATCTTATACATATAGCGATGTGGATAATGACAAGCTGTGGGCAGCGGAGCTACAGGATTTTCGTAAAGGCAGGTTTGGGCAATACGGCGTGACGTTGAGTAGGGCGGGTCGTTCTGACGCTTCGTCAGGTTAACCCACCATTTGGAAAGAAAGGCAGGTGAACCCGGAGTACCGGAACCATCTACCCTACGGAATTAATGGAAGGAATATCTGAAAAATAAGTGAATCGGTAAAAGCGGTTTTGGCATTTGTATTTCTTATTTGCTTTATTATTTCTATTTTTAGCTG
>CAZLZE010000103.1:0-18063 GCA_964563935.1 uncultured Phycisphaerae bacterium
GGCCCTGCTGGACTCGAACCAGCGACCCGGTGATTATGAGTCACCTGCTCTAACCAACTGAGCTAAGGGCCCGGAATCGTGTGCTGCATCGACGAAAAAGCCACGAAAGACGCGAATAAGCTCGAACTCGGACTGCGTCATGAACCCATTCGTGCTATTCGTGTAATTCGTGGCTCTATTTTCACTGCGGATGAGAGGAATCGAACCTCCACGACCTTGCGATCATAAGGACCTGAACCTTACGCGTCTGCCAGTTCCGCCACATCCGCGGCCAGAGGCTGATGATTATTCATCATCACCAGTTCTCAGACCTAAAGTATTGCCGATGGACGTACCCGTGTCAAGTGTGGAAGTGAATTTTTTCGGATATTCGATACATTTGAGGCACAGGCCCTGAGGAGGGGCGGTCGGTCCGGCCTGGGTGCGGTCCCGGCTGGCGAGAATCTGGGCAACTTTTTCCGGCGCCCATCGCCCGCGTGCGATTTCGACCAGGGTGCCGACGATATTGCGGACCATGTGGTACAGGAACCGGTTGGCCCGGATCATATAGACTAATTCCTGGCTATCGGCGGACCACCAGGCGCGTGATTCAAAGACCGTACGGACGGCGTTTTCGCGAGTATCCTTAGCCGACGTGAAGCCCTGGAAATCATGAGTGCCGACCAGGAAAGCGGCGGCAGCGTTGAAGTCCGCGAGGTTCAGCGGATGGCCAACTTGCCATCGCTGGTCGTGGAGCATGACATCTTTTTGTCGCCCGGTGTGGATGCGGTAGATGTAGGTCTTGTGGAGGGCATCGCCGGAGGCATGGAAGCATGCGGGAACCTGTGTGCTTTCCCGTACGGCGATATCAGCGGGCAGTCGTCCGTTGAGTATCCATGCGAAGGCTTCGGTGGGGATGGGGGAGTCTTCGACGGTGAAATTGGCGACTTGGCCTTCGGCATGAACGCCCGTATCGGTCCGGCTGGCGCCTTGGACCGTGACTCGCTTGCCGAGAATGCTGCGCACAGCTTCCTCCACGGTCTGCTGGACGGTCACGGCGTCTTTCTGCCTCTGCCATCCGAAATACCTGGTTCCGCGGTAGGCGATGATCAGTTTGATGTTGCGAGGCTCAGCCATAAATAAAAACGGTGGGTCCAATGAGGACCCACCTTGAATAATTGTTTCAGGCTTCAACTACTTTTTGCATGAGCATGAGCAACCGCCTTTGACGATCGGCAGAAGCTCCGCGATCTGGACGGCATTGAGGGCAGCGCCCTTCAGGAGCTGGTCGCCGGCGACAAAAAGGTTAATTCCCGTTCCGTTGGGCAGCGAGGGGTCCTGCCGGATACGGCCGACGAGGACATCGCCCTGGTCGGAGGCATCGAGCGGCATGGGGAAGTAGTTCTTTTCGCGGTCGTCGACGATCTTGACGCCCGGGGCCTTGGCGAGAATGTCCTTGACCTGGTGTTCGGTCATGGGGTTCTCAAAGGCGATATTGATGGACTCGCTGTGGGCCCGGAGGACCGGCACACGAACACAGGTCGGACAGACGGCGATGTTCGCATCGTGGAACATTTTCTGAGTTTCCTTGACCATTTTGGTCTCTTCTTCGTTATAGCCGTCGGGTCCGATCTTGCTGGTATGCGAGAAGAGGTTGAACGCGTATTTGTGGGGAATTACCTTCGGAATCGCGGGCCTGCCGGCTAGCACATCGGCGGTCTGATTGCGAAGCTCTTCCATCGCCGCCCATCCGGCGCCGCTGGCGGCTTGGTAGGTGGAAACGACGATGCGCTTGATCTTGTTGGCCTTGTACAACGGCCACACCGGTACGACCATGATGATGGTCGAGCAATTCGGGTTGGCGATGATACCCTGATGCCACTCGATATCCTGGGGGTTCACCTCAGGGACAACGAGGGGGACCTTGGGATCCATGCGGAAAGCGCTGGAGTTATCGACGACGATGGCCCCGGCCTTGACCGCGATGGGGGCAAATTGCTTGCTGACGGATCCACCGGCACTGAAGAGAGCAACTTGAATGTCCGTGAAGCTCTTGTCCGTCAGTTCCTCGACCGTGTACGGTCTGCCTTTGAATTGTATCTGACTGCCCGCGGAGCGGGAGGAGGCAAGGAACTTAATGTTCTTGAACGGGAAGTTCCGCTGTTCAAGAACCTTAATGAATTCACGACCGACGGCACCGGTGGCACCCACGACAGCCACATTCACTGACATTTGTTACTCCTTGTTACTCAAAAAAATACGTAATCCCTTATTATATACAAAAAGGCGACAACAAAGGCAATATAAAGGAGCTGCATTTTGGCTTTTATGTTCGGGGCAAGAGACAGAAAATAGCAAACATCTTCCGGGAAATGATGCGCGAACGGATGCCCCTCCCGATTGTTCAATACCGTCCGAGTTCTTTGGCCAGTTCAACAATGTAACGGAAATTCTCCAAGCTGACGGAGGAGGGGACGGAGTGGTCGGATGAGAAAATATAGCCTCCGTTCTGTTTCATGACGGGTACGGTCTTTCGCATTTCGGCTTCGATCTTTTCCTTTTGGTCCCATAGCACCGCATTGATGCCGCCGTGGAAGACGAGTTTATCGCCGTATTGTTTTTTGAGAATGGCTGGGTCCATTCCGGCCTTGACTTCGAGCGGGTTGAGTGCGTCGAGGCCGATATCGATGAGTTCGGGGACGAGGGGGCGGATATCGCCGCAGGAGTGGAGGTGGGCCTTTATGCCTTTGGCGTGGGCCCAGTCGATGGCCCGCTTGTGGGCGGGTTTGAGATACTCGCGGTAGGCTTTGACGGAGAAGAATTGGTTGAGTTTGTATCCCATGTCGTCGAACCAGAGAACGCTATCGAACTTGTATCCGGCGTCCCAGATCTTATCGTACAGGGCGATGTTCATATCGAGGAAGTGGTTGAACATATCGACCATCCACTCGGGCTCTTCGACCAGGGCCATGAGGACTCGCTCCGTGCCGACCACCCAGGAGTGGGTGACGTCGAATCCGAACCAGAAGATGCCCTGAATCCAGGCGTTTTGCTGCCGCCATATGGGGAAATTGGCTTTGAGGTGGTCCCAAGGGATGCGATCTTCGGTGGGGGTCATTCTGGCTTTGGCCTTTCGCCAGTCGTCGGGTGTCTTGATGGTGAAATCGATGAATTCGGGGGTGGACGCGGCATGTTTCCAGTTTTTCATCGTCACGCCGTAGGATGAGGTGTAGGTCGTGTATTCGTCGGTTTCCTCGATGACTTTTTCCTCGTATCGCGGACTGACGTCCACACCGAAGTGCGTGAAGGCGTCGAGTCCGAAGAAATCGACATAGCTGGTATCCTTGGGCATGCCTTCCTGCTGCCAGCGCTCGATGGTGGAAGCCCACGGGCTGTCGGTAATAGGGATGCGGTCGGCTTCTTTGTGCTCGAACATACGTTGAACGCGTTCTTGAGTCGTCAGCTTGTCTTGAGTCATAATACGTCCTTTAGACAAAAGTATGGTATGGCTTAAAAATTCCATATATTATAGATCAGCGGGAAAAATCCCGCAAGGATAGTGGTTCGGAGAGGAATTCCGGCAGTGAATATGCTAAAATTGAGGGATTACTTAAATAAAACGGGAAGGCCAATAGCATGATTGTCAAAATCACAGGGAGGTTGGCGTCTGCCGGCGAGGAAAGTGTGATCATGGATCGGGATGGGCTTGGATACGAAGTTCTCATCCCGGCGTTCGCGAAGGAGTCGCTGGCGGCGAAAATCGGTCAGACGGTGACGCTCCATACTTTGGAGTACTATGAAGGTTCGGCCATGGGTGGGAATATGTTTCCCCGCCTGGTGGGGTTTATCGAGGCCGACGATCGAGACTTTTTTCTGGAGTTCATCAAGGTTAAAGGCGTTGGGTATCGTAAGGCCCTTCGAGCATGTGCGTTGCCCGTCAAGCAGATCGCCTTGGCGATTGAGCGGGGCGATACGCGGATTCTTTCGACGCTTCCGGAGATCGGCAAGCGAACGGCGGAGCAGATGATTGTCTCGCTACGTGGCAAGCTGGAGCGGTTCAGTTGGGGCGGTGGCGAGCCGACGGTCATCGAACAGCCGGAAAGCCTCAGTCAGGTGCAGCGTGAGGCGTTGGAAATTCTTCTGCAACTCGGCGAGCGGCGCAATGAGGCCGTCGAACTTATTGAAAAGGTTTGCCAGGCGGACAAGGATATGAAAGATCCCGCAAGGATTGTTGAGGCGGTTTACAAGCGGAAAGCGGGGGCGATGTAATGGCCAGAGAACGTATTTTATCCGGGGATTCGTGCGGACCGGAAGATGAGCAGTTTAATCTGTCGCTTCGTCCGACGCGTCTGGACCAGTGTATTGGGCTTACGCAGTTGCTGGAGAAGCTGAAGATTGCGCTTACGGCGGCCAAGCAGCGTAATGAGCCTATGGAGCATCTGCTCCTGCACGGGCCGCCGGGGTTGGGCAAGACCACGCTGGCGCATGTTGTGGCGAATGAATTGGGGACGAATATCCGCATGACGAGCGGACCAGCCCTGGTTCGCCCGACGGACTTGATGGGGGTGCTGACCAACCTGGAGCGGTCGGACGTGCTGTTCATCGACGAGATTCACCGGATGCCCATCGCGGTGGAGGAGTTTCTGTATCCGGCGATGGAAGAGTTCAAGGTGGATTTCACGGTGGATTCCGGCCCGCACGCCAAGTCGATCAACATTCCGCTCAAGCCGTTTACGCTGATCGGGGCGACGACGCGGGCGGGGATGATCAGTGCGCCGATGCGAAGCCGCTTTGGACTCATCGAACACCTCGATTACTGGAATGAGAAAGATTTGTTCGAACGCGTGGTACGCAGTGCGAATATGCTGAACATCAAGTACGACGAGGAATCGCTTATGCTGATCGCGAATCGCTCGCGGGGGACGCCGCGAATCGCCAATCGGCTGCTGCGGCGTGTTCGCGATTTCGCTCAGGTCAAAGGGAATGGGAAACTGACGACCAAGAGCGTGGAAGAGTCGCTGAAGCTGGAAGGGGTGGACCACCTCGGCCTGGACGATCTGGACCGCAAATTCCTCCGGACGATCATTGACGTGTACAAGGGCGGACCGGCGGGAATTGAGGCCATCGCGGCGACGTTGGGCGAGGCCCGGGATACGCTGGAGGACGTGGTTGAACCGTTTTTGCTCCGGGTGGGATTGCTGGCGAGGACGCGGTCGGGACGGGTGGCCACCAAATCGGCGTATGACCACCTCGGGCTCAAGTATGTCCACAAGATCTCGATGGATTCGGCAGAGCCGACATTGTTTGGTGAACAGAATTCCTAGAGGTTCGGGAAATGACCGGAAAACCGTCTGAACAGTTGCTGCGTATGGCCGACGTCGTGAAGGCGACGGGACTAAGCCGTCAGACGATTCAGTACTATTTGATGCTGGGACTGGTTCATGAAAGCGACCGAAGTGCGGGCGGGCACCGCCTTTTCGACGCGAAAGCGGTCAAGCGAATCAAACTGATCCACAAGCTGAACCAAAGCGGCTACATGTTGCGGGAGATCGGCGAGATTTTTCTCAAGAAGGGGTGATGGGTTTTGGAGGGGAAGTCAGGGGAGAGAATACGGCGGGCTAATAATCCGCCCTACTGGAGGATTTGCTTACTCTTTTGAACTGTAGAAGGGTTCGAGGGTTTGGCGGATGAGATCCACGATGGACGGTTCGGGCTTGTCGTATCTGATGATCTTGAGTCGTTCCGGATTACCTGATGCCTGGTAGGCGGCTTGGAGGTGAGTAAGTTGTTCGGTGAACGGAATGACGCCTGATTTGGGGTTGGCGAGCCAGGGCGTCTGGGCGTCGGGAGGCGTGCCGACAACGGTCATCGGTCGCGGGGCACAACACTGGGCAAGGACAAGCAGTGGATTTGGCCCGAGGTTCACGTATTGATTGATGAACATCGGCGGACCGCCCACCGGGGTCGTGATCGATTTTGGGGCATCGCGGAAATCGACGATGACCGCGCTGACCCGCTGATCGATCGCGGCAAAGGCCAACCCAATTGGAATTCCCATTCCGGAAAGCACGAGAACGATCGGTTCTCCTTCGATCTCAAACTGATTCTCCAGGTGATCCGTCATCCGGAGCAGGTCCGTCACCTGACCTCCGGCGTAGCATCGTCCAAGTCCCAGGTAAATTTCGGCGAGTTCCGCCATCCCGCCCGGCGTTTCGGCGCCTCGCATTGGAGCTGAGACTCCCACCAGACCCAGTTCACTTACCGTTTGAGTGAATTTGCCCTGCAAATCGTAGTCGGCGGTCTGTGATAATTGCAGGATGTATGCCGTCGGCTGGCCGGGGACGGGTTCGGAAGATCGGACATGCAATTCCGCGAGGACATCGGGTTCAGTTTCGATGTGCCAGACCTGGCCCGCCGTGGGTTTGGCCGGATGCCCCAGGATGACTCTGGATTTTCGGGAACCGTAGACAGTAGGCAGGTCCAAGCCAAGGGCGTCCTTAATGCTTACCCGCCGCTGCCCCTGCCAGACCCAGAGCTGTTCCGGGCTGTCTTTGCTGAAGTGACCGCTTGTCTCGCATTTTTTGATCAATGCGTTCACCAACTGCCGCTCGATTAAACCAGGCCAGCGGGCCATTACGTCTTCCCTATATAAGCCTCTATGTTGTCCGTCAGGCGATTCTTTCGATTCTTTCAGCGGGCAAACTCTGTCTGTCCCGTCAATCGCCTGCTGTCTAACTGCCCTTTTGCTTACACTTTTCGATAGGATGTTCGAGCCGCTTCCGTGCCGTCAGGCAACCGGTATATTTCATAGTCCCCAAATATATTCGGGGATTCCTTCTGCATCAACCTTAAAATCTGGATGGCAACTTTTCGAATTTCGAGATCGGCGGCCTCGTTGGCCCTGAGCTCGATGAAATTTCTAAGGGAACGTGCATTGGTGGTCACAAAAATCTTGGTCTCTGTGGCGTTTGGCAGGACCGACCTGGCAGCCTGCCGGGCCATCTTCCGGCGCATCGTCTTGTCCGGGACATTGGAGTACTTCTTGCTGAGCTTGTCCACAAGCTTTATATAGGCCTCCCGGGTGGCGTTTATACACTCGGTCCAGATCTGGTGCATTTCCGGGTCGTCGGCGATGATTTCCGGTTCGACGAAGTCGGCCTCGGTTTCGTCCACATATCGTTGTGATAACTGGCTATATGAAAATCCAACCCGGTGCCGAATCAACTCATGGGTGAAGCTTCGTGAGACGCCCGTGATCAGAAAATTCCAGACCGCATGTTCCAGAACGGACCCGTGTCCGACCTCCAGAATATGCCGGATGTACTCCTGGTTGGTCTTCCTGCCTTTTCCATAGGAGGTGTAACAGAGACGTCCGGCGACCTCGACGAGTTCCTCTGCCACGACGGTTGTATCCGTTTCAAACGTGAACTGATGGTTCTGTAAAAATGCCTCGAGTTGATCGGTCGACAACGTCTGCCGGCCGATAAGATAAACCTGCGGTTCACGAATGATATTCATAACGGTCTCCGATATTTGCATGTATACCTGCCGGGGAGACCCTTTTCAACCAAAAACGGCTGGTTACCACTTCAAAATGACCTTAAAAATGTCCTTTTTGGACTGGTCGACCATTTCGTAGGCCTTTGGGGCGCTGTCGACGGGCATTTCCGGCGTCATATCGCTATCGAGGATCGTCTTGGCGTCGAATTTTCCTTCGCTGATCAGTTTGAGAATGGCTTCCTTTCCGCCAGGCTGAAGCGCACACGTAAGGGACATGTTGACGTTCTTAGTGAACCATTTCTGATAGGGGGCGATAGTTACCGGCCAGGGGTAGTCGGCCTGGAGGTGGATGTAACCGGGTTCGTCGTCGAGGCCCCATCCTCCGTCCTTGAGATACTTAAACAGGTCGGTGACGCCGGTATGATCGCCGGAGCATTCGACGATGAGGTCAGCCATTTTGTCCTTCGTGAGTTTTCTCAGGGCTCCGACGGGATCGTAGGATTTGCCGTCTATAACCTCGTCGGCGAACTTGGCTCCGAGTTTGAGCCGCCGATCGTTGATGTCCATGGCGATGACCCGGCAGCCAGCCAGCTTGGCCAGTTGGATCCAGGAAATACCGATCATGCCCATACCGATGACGAAGACAGTCTGTCCCTTCTTCGGCTTCACGCGGTTGATTCCCTTGTGGGCGACGGTGGCCAGATAGGCGATGACGGCTTCCTGATAAGATACATTATCGGGAATTCTCACCGGGTAGTCGAAGGGAGAGGGGGATGTCTTGGAGTTTTTGATCGCCAGTCCGCATTGTCCGCCCCAGGCGTGGCAATGTTCGGGGAAGTATCGGCATTCGTTGGCCATCACGCGATCACCGACTTTGAGGTTGTACTTTGATTTCTTCCCGACGTGGACGACTTCGCCGACTTCTTCGTAGCCGGGCACCAATGGGTACCAGAGTTCCCCGCCGAGCGAACCGGAGAGCCCGGACCAGACTTTCATCTCCGTGCCCGTACTGATGGCGCTGTAGGTGGTCTTGACGATGACGGTTTCGTCATCGACGGGGCAGACAGGGATCTCTTTCACGACGGCCAGACGAGGCTTTTCGACAACAATGGCTTTTGCTTTTTCGTGCATGATGTTCTTCCTTTTTCAAAATTCTCGGCTTCAGAGGGTACGGCCTGCCGTGCCCCTGCAAGAGAGAGTCAAATCTTTGTGAGTATATTCGTCAGTGTTTTGTAGTCATCTTCCGAACCGGCGAAAACGTCGGATATTTCTTCGTATTCAAGTGCGTAGAAACCGTTGTAGGTGTCCTTCAGATGGCGGAAGATGGGGACGTAGTCAATCTCACCCTCGCTGATCCGGCAATAGACTTTCTTGCCGTCGACTTTCTTGACGCTCTTGAAGTGCGTGAAGACGATTGGGTGTTTGATGTTCTTGAGGGCCGCGAGCGGGTCCTGGCCGTACATCAAAAAATTGGCCGGGTCGTAGTTGACGCCGATGTTCTTCTCGCCGACCTTATCCAGAATGCGGTTTACTTGTTCCGGGGTGGTGGTCAGGCCACCGTGATTCTCCAGGGCCACCGTGAGTTTGTACTTCGCGGCGTGCTGGGCGACCTGCTTGAGGGCTAAGGCGACTTGCGTGTAAACGGCGTCGTCCGTTCGCGGCTGCCAACCGGCGAAGACGATGATGACCTGCGGCTCGAACTTCGCGGCGATATCGATGCGCCGGCAGCAGAGGTCGATTTCCTTCTCGACGTCTTTCTCAACCATGAAATCGCCGTCGCCGTTGAAACTGGCGTACTTCAGGTCGTAGCTCGCGACTAGCTTTTTGGCCTCGGCGATCTGTTTGTCGGTGATGTTGGGATCGAACAAGCCCTTGGCGTCGGCAAAGCACTGACCGCAGATGTGGGAAATTCCCATCTTCTTAAGCCACTGGCATTGATCAACCAGAGGCGTCTGCCTGAAGCCCCACGGCGACGAGGTCCACTGAATTGATTTCATTTTTCTGCTCCTTATCATTCGGGCCACTTGATGATGGTTTTCAGGCGATTAGCACGGTTCTTCTCGAGCTCGGCGTATTCGTCGGGCGCCTGGTCGAGCGTGATTTCCTTGTCATAGAGGGCTTTGGCATCGAATTTCCCCTCGGAAATGAGTTGGAGAATCTCTTCCTTTCCGCCGGGCTTGATGGCGCAGCTCGTGGAAAGTCGGAGGTTGCGGTTGAACCACTGGGCGTATTGAGTGATGGAAATGGGATCGGGGTAGTCGCCTTGGAAGTGTATTCGTCCGCCATCGTCGTCGCGTTCCCAGCCGCCCTCGCGAACAAGTTGGCAGAGGTGATCCACAACGTCGGAGTCGCCGCTGCACTCGACGACAACATCGGCCATACGTCCGTTGGTCAGATCAGCGACGGGACCGACGGCGTTGGAACCGGGGGCGCAGATGACGTGATCGGCAAACTTCTTGGCCCGCTGGACACGCCAGTCGCTGATATCGATGGCGATGACCTTTCCGCCGGCCAATTTCGCCAGTTGTACCGCCGAAAGCCCGACCGCGCCCATGCCCACGACCACGACCGTTTCCCCTGGATGGATGCCGACCTTTTCAATCCCTTTTTTTGCCACAGCGGCCAGGTAAGCGAGGATGGCGTCCTGGAAGCTGACGTTATCAGGAATCTTGGCGGGTGGATCGAACGGCGAACCGGCGGTCTGAGGATTCTTGATCGATAGACCGACCTGTCCGCCCCAGGCGGCGCAGTAATCGGGATACAATCGAACTTCGTTGGCCATGACACGGTCGCCAGTCTTAAGACTCGCCCCGGCTGCGGTCTTGCGGGCCTTCGGACCGACATACTCGACCACGCCGACTTGTTCATAACCAGGCACAAGCGGGTACCAGAGCTTTCCGCCGAGTTTGCCGGTCTTGCCGTTCCAGGTCTTGACTTCCGTGCCCGTGCTGATGGCGCTGTAGCGCGTGCGAATGACGATGCTCTCATCATCGACCTCGGGCAGACGAATCTCCCTGACGGATGCCCTTCTTGGCCGTTCGATGATGACTGCTTTTGCTTTGTCGTACATTATTAACCCTCTACTCTATTTCTGTATCTTCACGAGCCAGTCCTTCAGAGTCGCCAGATCTTCTTCGGATCCTGTGAACACGTCGGCCGGCTCTTCGTATTCGATGGCATAGAACCCGCTGTATTTCTTGTCCAGGAATTTCAGGATCGGCAGGTAGTCGATCATTCCCTCGCTCAATCGGCAGTAGACCTTCTTGCGTTTGACCTTCTTGACGCTCTTGAAGTGTGTATAGACGATCGGATGCTTAAGTTCCTGCAGGGCGTCGTAAGGATCCTCGCCATACATGAGGAAGTTGGCGGGATCGTAATTCACGCCGATATTGGGCTCCTTGACGTGGGCGAGGATACGGTTGATCTGCTCCGCGGTACGGGTAAGTCCGCCGTGGTTTTCCAGGGCAACCGTCAGGTTGTACTTCGCCGCGTGCCGGGCGACCTGCTTGAGGGCGGAACTGACCTGGCCGTAGACGGCATCGTCTTCCCGCGGCTGCCAGCCGGCGAAAACGATGATCACCTGTGGCTTGAACTTGGCTGCCTTGTCGATCAATTTGCAGCACATGGCAATCTGGTCGTCGGTTCCCTTGAGCACCATGAAATCGCCGTCGGCGTTGAAACTCGCGTGCTCCAGACCGAAGGATTTGATTTGTCTCGCGAGCTTGGTTATTCCGTCATCGCTGATCGCCGGATCGGTGGCGCCTTTGAGTTCCGCGGAGAAAAAATTGCAGATATGCTTGACCCCGTGGTCCTGGAGCCACTGGCAATGGTCGACCAGAGGTGTGAAACGGAATCCCCACGGGGACGAGGCGAAGCGATAGTCCCTCATGGCGTATGTTCCTCCACAAAAACACGACCCTTCTCATCGATTATCTTTGTATAGAGCATTTGCGTCTTCGGATCGGGCTTGCCGGTCTGCAGCAGGCGAATGAGGGCCGCCGTCATCTCCCGGCCGAGGTCCTCGATCGGAGACGAGATTCTCGGGAGTCCGGGATGAAGCGACTTCAGGAGCAGCGACTCGATACCGAGGACAAGCGTACTGGCATGGGCGTTTCGCACAGCCTCCAGAGCTCCGAAAACAGTAAGTGCGGTGTTCGCGACGATGGCCGTGGGAACGGGCTTTCCCGCCAGGAGTTCCCGCGTTGCCCCACAGGCGGCTTCGAAGGTTACGGGGACGGACCTGCTCAGGGCTGGATTCCAGCGAACGTCATGTTCTTTTAGTGCCTTGCGGAATCCGTCCTGGAAATCGCGGGCGCTGATATGTTCGATTCCCTCGGTAACCAAAGCAATGTCGCGATGGCCTCGGGAGAGCAGAAAACTGGCGGCCTGATACCCGGAATGCCGGTTGTCGATGTCGACGGACACCATGTTCGGTCCAGCCTTGCCTTCAAAGCGTCCGATGACGAAGGGTGTACCGGACCTAACCAGCGACTTTATCCACGGATCCGACCGGGACGGCGATGTGACAATGACGCCGTCGGCGAGTCCGGACTTGACGATATCGGAGAAATTATGCTCCTTGTCCGTGTGATCCAGATAGGAGAGGATCACGCTGTAACCTTGCCGGGCGGCCTCCTGGCTCACGCCGCTCAAGAACGCGGGGATAAATGGGTCGGCCAGGACTGTCTCCGAGCCGAAGGGAATGTGGACGGCAATGGCGGAGGAGCGTTTCGTCTTAAGGGCTCTGGCGAAACGGTTGGGGACATAGTTGAGCTCCCGGCAGGCCTTGTAGACCTTCTTCGCGGTGGCGGGGTTGACGTGCGGAAACCCCGAGAGTACACGGGAGACCGTGCTCTGATTGAGTCCCGTCTTACGCGCGATATCGTATGTCGTCACCACGAACAGCGATCCTCTGCATTCGAATGCACCACAGATACTAGCTTAATACATTCGAATGCACAAATCAAGGGGAAAGACAATGGCTGGCGGTTGGAATCCGGTGGAGCAAGAGTACGATCAGCAACAGGCCACAGATTTGGTGCGGGCCATCCTATACAGACAGAAAAACGCGATAAGCAACGGCAAAACCTGGGACAGGATGGCGATCCGCGGACCGTAAAGGTGGATCATCAATCCGCACACGCTGGACCCGATGATGGAAACCTTGTTGGTGATTCCATAGAGCCCGAAGAACCGGGCGACAAGCTGCTGCGGAACGAGCTGGATGAGAAGCTTACGCCCCACGGTCCAGATCCCAGCCAGCCCGAGCCCGCCGAAGAAGCAGATGGAAACGAGGAACGACAGCGGGGCCCAACCGCCGAAGGCGGCCGCTCCTGCCAGCCCCACGGAAAGGCATGCAATGGAGATCGCAAAGATTCGCAGAGAACCGAATCGGTCGGCGAGGTGGCCCAGGGTCAATCCATAAAAAAGAGCGGGTACGTTGACGGCCAATCCGCCGATGATCATGAAATCGGTAATCTCACTGATATGCCGGTCGAGAAGGACAAGGTTCCCCGATTTCGCCAACGGCTCAAACGTGTCCTGGATGAATCGCCCGTAAAAGAGGATGGCGGTATTGAGCACGTCAACGGCGAAGAAGTTGGCCAGAAGGAACCACATCAGGGCCGGATGCTGCGGCAGATGGCGGATCGTGTCGAGGAGTTCCCACCATTGCGACCGGATGAGCGGAATCGTTACTTTCTCCGGCGCGATGGGTCGCCGGTCGCGGACGAAGATAAGGCAGGGGATGGCGAAGAGAAAAAATGCCCCCGCGGTCAGAAGGAATGCGGGCGACAGGCCGAGCCGTTTCTGCAGAGGCAAGGCGATTCCCAGGGTAAAAACGGTGCCGAGATATCCAAGCCCTACGCCAAGCCCAGACACCAATCCCATATGCCGTTCCGTAGCGACGGAAGGCAGGAGCGAGTTATAGAACACCAGTGCCGCCTGATAAAAGAGCGTGGCGACGAAGAAGGCAGCGAGCAGGGCGGGTGTGGACGTAACCAGGCCGAATGCTGCCATGGCTGCGATGCAGATGAGCGTGGCGATAGCATTGTACGTTCCCGCGCGGCCGGTTCGGTCCGCCAGACTGGCGAAGACTGGCGTGCCGACACCGGCGGTGACCATGGCCAGGGAGTTGACGATCCCGGTGGCCGCCGGGCCGACGAACGGCGCGAACAGAAACGTTACAGTTGCAGAGAAGATCGTATTGGCCAGGTCGTACATGACCCAACTGCCGGTCTGCCACGCGGATGGTTTACTCATCAAGGGTGTTTCCTTTTCAGACACGGGGACTCTTTCCCGCCGTCGGACCGGCTAGGGCGTCATCCTCTTTTCGCATTCGGACAATCGCGTTGCGCCATGAGGCCATGACGCCGGAATAGTCGGTACTCTCAAAAGCCTGCTTCTTCGGCGGCTCGATCGGCTCGCCAAAGGTCAGCCCCACGGGCCGGAAGCGGAAGCCAGGGTGGGCATAGGAAAGAATTTCATACGTTCCCCGCACCAGAACGGGCACGACAGGTACCTGAAGCTCACAGGCGATGATCCCGGCCCCCGGTCGAGGCTGTTGAAGGCCGCCGTCTCGCGAGATGAATCCTTCGGGGAAGATGCAGACGGAATACCCCATTCGTAGGGCCTCCGCGGCGCGACGCAGGGAAACGAGCACAGTATCCGAGGTGGCCGTCGGAATGACTTTTCCTATTCGTCCGAGCCACCGCATGAGTCGCGACTCGAAGAACTCGGCCGCACCCAGAAAGAACATACGATCGATTATCGCGTCGGGCAGGCCGAGGTAGACGAGCACGGAGTCGATCAGGCTGCAGTGGCAGGGACACAGAAGAAACGGCCGATCGACCGGCAGCTTCTCAGTTCCTCGGATATCGAAGGGAAACGCCCATTTGGAGATGCCCAGTGCTCCGTGCCGCACCATGTACAAGCTGGAACGGATGACGACGTTAGGCTTGAGATCAAACGACTTGGCCAAAGGCGGCGACAGTGGATGCCGGAGAATTTCTCCCCAGCCGGCCCGCGCGGATTCATCCGCCTGTTCCACGGAAAGCCGTGCCAGGATATCGCCCACCGTGTGGATGTCCGCCGCGTCCTCAGGCGGGATTTTGACGCCCGAATCTTGCTCCAAAGCCACGAGCAGCTCGATGCGGGTAAGTGAGTCCACGCCCAGATCGAGTTCCAGATTGTCCGAAGGATGAATTTCGCCCTTATGCCCGCTAAGCGTGCGGATACGTGAGATGACCCAGTCGGCGCCCGGAGCAGCCAGGAGGGTCTGATCGTGAGGCGTAAGAATCGCCGTTGTCTCCTGGATCTCCGTCAGGGCCATCTTTCGAATCTCCGCCCGACGCAGCTTGCCGAGTCGTGTCCGGGGCAGTTCGTTGGTGATAATCTTCAGATCGGTTACCCGCATATAGGTCGGCAGGTGCTGCGACATGCGCGTGATTTCCTTGTGGATCGTATCGTAGGTGCTGGCGGTCCGCAGCCGGCGCAGCTCCTCGAAGTCGGGGACGACGAGGGCACAGAGCTTTTCCACTCGCCCGTCGGCAAGTTCGACGGGAATGATGGCGATCTCCCGAATGAGCGGCGACTTTTCGTAATGTCGCTCGACGTCTTCCGGGTAGATGTTCTTTCCCGAGGCCAGGACAATCACCTCTTTCATTCGCCCGGTGATGTGGATATACCCTTCGCCGTCGATGAAGCCCAAATCACCGGTCAAAAACCATCCGTCGCGAAGCACGGCCGCCGTTTCGTCGGGCCGACGGTCGTAACCGATCATGACATTCGGTCCGCGAACGCAAATCTCGCCGATGCCCTCGGTGTCCGGCTGATCGATTCGCACTTGGACATCCGGCAGGGGCGTACCCACAGTCCCGGGACGAATTCTATCCGGCATGTTCAGACTGACGACGGGCGAGGTCTCGGTCAGACCGTAGCCTTCGGCGATATTGATGCCCATGTCCAGAAAGCGTTTCGAGATGTCGGCGTTGAGCTTGGCTCCGCCGCTGACGAAGAACCGGAATTGTGGCCCGAACGTCTGGTGGATTGGACGAAAGAGAATCTTTCCCGGACTCCAGCCGGTGAGTTTGCGGGTTCCGTGCGATATGGCCAAGAGAATCCGGAACATCCGCCGTCGCATGGGCGACGATCTCTGAATCTTATCCGCAATCGCCCGGTCGAATCCCTCAAACAACCGGGGTACGCCGGGGACGAGCGACACGCCGGTGTCGCGCATGGCAGCCAAAATGTCCGGGCCCTGAAGCGACGTACACATGGTGATCGAAATACCGCAGGTAAGAGGGACGAGAATCGTCGTCGTGAGCGCATATGCGTGGTGCAGCGGCAACAGACTCAAGAACACATCCGTCGGCTTGACCAACCCCAGCCGCCGCATCGAATCGACATTGGCAGAGATATTTCCGACCGTCAGGCAAACGCCCTTGGGCTCGCCCGTGGTTCCTGATGTAAAAATCACCGTCATCAATTCCTCGGGTCGGCGGGGAACGAGCGGCTCGAGCGACGGGGCGTCAAAAATCGCCGCCTTACCGTCGATCGTGACTGTCTCCGGTGTGCGTCCCTCGGCCAGCGATCGCTTCGCCTCGGAACACAGCATCATCTTGCATCCGGCAAAGTTCAGGATCGTGCCAAGCTCCAGCTCCGTGTACTGCGCGTCGAGTGGAAAGACGACGGCCCCTGAAAGAAAAATCCCGAGATACGCAAATACCCACTCCGGTGAATTATCGGCAAAAAGGGCCACGCGATCGCCGGGATTAATCCCTCGGCTGCGAAGAATGCTCGCCACCGAACATGCCAGCCGCCAAACCTCGGCATACGACCACGTGCGATACGCCCCGTCGCGAAGCACGCGAATTGCGGCGGCGTCCGGTATCGTCTCGGCATGTGAACGCAAGATCGCATCCAGCATAGAGTCGTTCCTTGACAAAGAAACCATTGAGTAGATCGTATTATATCAGCGAGTGAGCCAGTAACAACGTTTACGTCAAAGTCGAACAATGGGTTATCGCGTAGGTGGCTGACAGCCACTTCTACGCGCTAGTGCGAAAGAGACGCCTTCGGCGTCCGCGCTTCGCGTACAGAATACGTTACCTTCCTCAAAAGCTGATAGCTGAAAGCTACTTTCTGCTACAGATCAACCCCGAGGGGTACAGATAATTGTCTACAGTCTACAGCCGTGGACCGTGGACTGTCTTTCTGCTGGCTTCTGGCTACTAACTACTTTTCTTCCCACTGAAAGCCGACGGCGAAGAAGAAATTTCACCGCCCACACACGCGGATAACCACTGCTCAGGGCTGGCCTTAGCGATTTCACTCCTTCCTCCTCGAAAAAAATATGAAAAAATCTCAAAAAAGTTCCTCAAACTCTGCCCGCCAATGTCACCAACTCTATGGATACAGACAAATTTGTTCGTCCGCATCAGGAGATCACGGACCGATGAACGACAAAACGACACAATGGGCAATGGCAGCCTCGATGCTGGGCCTCAACCGCCTGCCGCAGGCGTGGAAATGGCCCGGAGGGTCGATTCGTATCCCTCGGATCGCCGGGTACGATGTCGTCCGGGTGCTTCTGGGCCTCGTGCTGCTGACGACGGCGGGATTGAAGGGCTGTCAACTGGCCACCGAGCTGACGCTGGAAAGGGGCCTCTTGACGTCCCGGTGGTTCCTGATCGGTCAGGTGGAGTTTGAGCTCTGCCTTGGCGTGTTTCTCCTGAGCAGGCTGTACGGAGACAGTAACCAACAACTCTGGTAGAACGCCAACTCTTGGTGAGAACGTTTGATCGGTGTGATTGACGTGAGCCAGCCTGAGAATGCTTGGCCCGAGGAAAGAGGTGACTCTATGAAGAAATGTTGTATTGTGCTGAGCGGACTTGCTCTGCTGATAGTTGTGGTTTGGGAAATCCCAATACGAAAAGAGAACAGTGAAGATACGACACATAGACACGCGCGCACGGAACCAGTGGTGATGACAAGTAAACAGACAGCATGCTCCGTCGAACAGAAGTATACCCGACCAACAACAGAGCCAGCCTCTGTTCCCTTAGGTGAGGAATTTGTTGCTTTGGTTGAGTCCCTAGACTCCCGCTTTGTTGGGGGGACTGGGTTTGACATCCTGGCCTATCTCGCCAAGGACGCAAAAATCAGAGGAAGAATCAGAGAGAACGGCAATCTCAGATCCTTGGTGCGTCAGAGATACAACCTGGACACACCGGAGGGCATTGCCCTGACGCTTACCGACATTTCAGAGATCATCAGGTTATCTTGTACGGAGTTCTACAGCAAGTCTTGGCCTCACGATCAATTGCTGCCCTTTGTGACTGCCGTGCTAGATGAGATTCTCTCCAAGGATCCCCGCAACGTCACAGCACACTTCGTCAAGGCCAGATTCAGCCTCAGTCAGGGGAACGTCCAGATGGCACTGAAGGCATACCGGGAAGGTGCTTCATACATACAAGGGGATAGATCCTATCTAACTGAGGTTGCGGATGTGGCTCACTGCTTGCTAGCTTCGATTATGTCCCCTTCATAGTTGAAGGTTTGGTGGCGGCTCATAGAACACATCTT
>CAZLZE010000104.1:0-18036 GCA_964563935.1 uncultured Phycisphaerae bacterium
TACACGAGCATGTTCTTCGATCAGAACCGCCCCTTCAACCACCTTTGCCTCGCGCAGTCCGACGATGGCGTCCATTGGCGACGTCCCGCACTTGGATTGTTCGAATGTCGCGGCTCTCGAAAGAACAACATTATTGCACCCTTCATCGATGGCGCTCCGCACTATGATCCCTCCTCGCCTCTGAACGAGCCGTACATGATGATCGGTACTCTGAGCGGCATGTTCGATCCGGACGGTCTCAAGCCGCCGTCTGAAATCGACGATCCGACCAAGCATTCCCGCATGAGGGATCCTGTTTTCGGTATCACGCCGAACAAGCCCAATCTCTTCACATCCCCTGATGGAATTCATTGGCATATCGCCGCCGGCCCCCTCGCCGACGTCGCCTGCGACAACTGGACCAATCAGATATTCTACGATCACCGAATCGCAAAATTCGTGTCCTACCTTCGCGGCTTTCCGGGTCGGCGGACGGTTCATCGCTACGAAACCGACGATCCGACCAGAATCCCCTGGGCCGTCGTTCGGCCAAATGCCGTTCCCGACGGCTATGGATGCATCTACCTCGAAAATGAATTGCCCATCGTTCACGACACTGATTCTGAGGACAGATGGAAGGGCGATGTTCAAAACCCAGCCGTCGTTCCCTACCCCTGGGCCCAGGACGTCTATCTCGCCTTCCCTAGCCTGCATCGATGGTATCCCGGACCGGATGGCGGTCAGCCCGATGATGGGGCTCGCCATCGATTTCGTTTCTTTAACGACGGCGTGGACGATGTGCATCTCTATGTCAGTCGCGACGGAGTCTTTTGGACGCGGCCGTCGCGATGGCCCTACGCGGGGCTGGGTCTGTGGGGCGATCTGGACGGCGGATGCCTCTTCACCGGCCTGGGCATGATCCGAAGGGGAAACGAAGTTTGGCAATACTACACAGCCTGCAAACGCACGCACGGCGCGGTCGTCGCCACCGATAGAAACGTCGCACGCATCTGTCTTATTCGCCAGCGCCTCGACGGATTCGTCTCCGCCGACGCCGGTCACGAAGGTGGAGAATTCACCACACCGACGCTCGTCTTTGAAGGTGATCGTCTGGTCCTGAACATCAACTGTTCCGCGCTCGGTGAGGCATGGGTGGAACTCCAGGATCCCGCCGGCCGGCCCATTCCGGGCTTCACCATGCAAGAGTGCGATCCGGTTGATCTGAATCAGATCGCCGTCCCTGTTACCTGGAAGAACCGAGCCGATGTCTCGATGCTCCAGGGCAAACCGCTGAAGTTGAAATTCGCCCTGCGTCTGGCTAAGCTCTACGCATTTGGATTCATAAAGGAAATTGCACCATGACTCAACGAGAACGAATGTTCGCCGCGCTGAGCGGGCAGCAGCCTCAGGATCATGTTCCCATCTGGGAAATTGAATTCCACCTCTACGATGAGTTTTCCGATACGCCGTTGATCCTCGGCCGAGAGTTTGAAAAACTGACGACCGCGGAGAAAGACCTCGCCATTCAGCGAAACGCCGAGATCATGGTTTCCGTCGCCAGGAAGCTGAACCACGCCGCCATCAGCAACGTCAGCGGATACTGGCAGGTTGCCCCCGGCCACGACGCCTATCTCTGGCTGCCCGGCGACTATCCCTGGAAGCAGCTCGTCGCCCTCCGTCAGACCGCCGGCAAGGACCTGGCCATCGTGCACCTGACGGGCGCCTTTGTCGGTATTCCCGGCAGCGAAAACTACGAAGCCTTCTCCTATCAACTCTTCGATGCCCCCGAAGAAATCGACGCCCAAGCCAGGCATCGCCTTGCCAAAGGCATGGAGGAAGCCAAACGCGCCCGGGATCTCGGCGCCGATATCCTTTGCGATACCTGCGACATCGCCGACAATCACGGCGTATTCTTCAGCCCCGCCCAACTCGAACGTTTCTGGTATCCGTACGTCCGCAAGTGGACCGATGCCGTGCGTGACATGGGCCTGTATGCGATCCTGCACTCCGACGGCAATCTCACCGCCATGCTTCCCGGACTGATGGAGTCGGGCTTTCACGGTCTTCAGGCCATCGATCCGATTGCGGGCATGGATATATGCGCGGTCAAGAAACAGGTCGGCGGCAAGCTTTGCCTGTGCGGCAATATCGACTTGGGCCTGCTCCAATTCGGACCCGTCGAGAAGATCACCCAACAGACCGCCACAGTCTGCGATCAAATCAAGGTCGGCGGAGGATTCATACTCGGTGCGTCCAATGCGGTGTTTCAGGGCATTGCTCCGTCACACTATCAAGCCATGATCGAGGCGTGGCGGCAACACGGACGCTATTGACCATCGAGAGAACCAAATACTTAATTACAACAAGAGCCTATGCTCGGCCTTGTCCTCAAGGAGACGAATATGACACAACCAACGAAACGATTAATCCCCCGCATCGGCGTCGCTTCTCTGTCGAGCCCTTTGGAAGTCGGGGCCGACCGCGCCCCCAAGGCTGCCGAGGACCTGTCGAGGCTCCTCCAGTCGGCTGGGTTCGACGTGATCCCCCTGGGACCTGTCGGCACCCCGGATCAATCCATCGCCGCGGGCAAACGCCTGGCCGAGCAGCATGCCCACGCCGTCGCCTTCGCCACCGTGAGTTGGTTTGAAGACTACCTCGCTCTCGATCTTCTCGAGGAAAGCCGCGTGCCCGTGCTCCTCTGGTCGCTGCCGGGCATGGAAACCGGTGCCCTGTGCGGCTCGCAGCAACTAACGGCGTATCTCAAGCAGCTTGAGGTTCCGTTCGCCTGTGTATACGGACCGGTTGAGCGGGGAACCGGTTTCGAAAAGGCGTCCGCGTTCTTGCAGGCGACAGCGTTGAAGGCCAGGCTCCGCCGCGCTCGCGTCGGGTTCGCCGGACATCGCGTCGCGGGAATGACCGAGGTCTCCGCCAATGAAATGGCCCTCAAGAAGGTCCTCGGTCCCCGAATTGTCCCGATCGATCTGCCGAATCTCCTCGCCCAGGCCAAAGACATGGCCGATGCCCAGGCCCGCGCCCTTTGGAAAAGTGTGGTCGAGAACAGTGCCGCCTGCAAAGTGACCGAAGACGCGGGTCTGGAATCCATGAAGGTCTATCTGGCCCTCAAAAAGTTCATCGACCATCATGGCCTAAGTGCGCTGACGATCGGATGCTACCCGCACCTGATGGGCAAGGTCTGTCTAGCTGCCTCACTCCTGGCGGATGAAGGAATCCCGCTCGGATGTGAAGGTGACGTCAACGGTGCCGTGGGACAACTCATCCTGACTCTTCTCTCCGGCCAGCCCACTCACAACACCGACTGGCTCGAACCTCTACCCGACGGCTCGGTCGTCCTCACCCACTGCGG
The DNA here is from genome assembly GCA_964563935.1 of uncultured Phycisphaerae bacterium. Classification (GTDB taxonomy): domain Bacteria; phylum Planctomycetota; class Phycisphaerae; order JAAYCJ01; family JAAYCJ01; genus JBAZZQ01. The sequence continues at coordinate 3,344 of CAZLZE010000104.1, forward strand.
TTCAGGATCGTTCACCTTGGCGGAGAAAAAGGAAGATATCACGCTGGCCCCAGTGCGACTCATGGGGCAGGGCGTCTGTGCTCTCTTCCCCGCCAAACCCGGACCCGTGACGCTCCTAAGCCTCCTGCCCGTGGGAAACCAGTACCAATGCGCCATGCTCGAAGGCGAGGCCTTGCACACGGACATGGTCTTTCCCGGCAACCCCTTGCGAGTCCGATTCTCGCAGCCGACGGACAGGATCATCGAGTGGATTCACGAGGAAGGTGTCGGCCATCACTGGATGGCAGGCTATGGTCACCTCGGACCACAAATCCGCGACTGGTCGAACATCCTCGGCCCGGACCTGCGCCTGCTGACTCTATGAACTTTCGCTAATCTGCTTCGCCCACGGCAACATCCGCGTGGCATCGCCGCCCCAGAGCCGGTCTTTTGCCCAGGCTGCGGGTTCCGGGATCTGGTTGAATGTCAGTTTGATTACCGGGAAAAGGTCGGTCGGCGATTTTTTAGGCAGCGGGTAGAACCACGCGTGATCACCTTCCTGACGAAACTTCAGTTTCTCCCCAGTCGTGAGGAACGTGGCGGATCGAATCTTCGTCTTCAGGCCTGCCAGGTGAAGTTCCGGCCTGCCGTCCCAAAAGCGAATGACCAGGTACAAGGTCTTTCCATGCCGAATCTGGTAACCGTATGTGATGAACTCGCACACGTCGCCCGGCTCGGAGCTGTAGATGACTTCGCCGTGCGCCTTCATCCACTTGCCGATCGCCGCCATCCGCTGGATAAACTCCCTGGGAAACGTTCCATCGGGTTTCGGTCCGACGTTCAGGAGCAGATTCCCGCCCATCGACGCCGACGTCACCAGCATATCGAGAAGTTGATCCGCCGGCCGGAACCGTTCGCCAATCGTATACCCCCACAGTCGCCAGGTGGACGTCTGACATGATTCCCAAAGTCGGTTTTCCGCGACGATCTCGTGCTCCGGCGTTCCAAAGTCACCGAGCTTGTGAGAGATCCCGCAGGTATTCCCCTCGTCGTCGGACCCGAGACGATTGTTGATCAGAATGCTCGGCTGCAAGCTCCGCATCATCTTGATGAGCTTTTCGCTCTGCCAGACCTTCGCCTGGTGCGGCCAGGCGCCGTCGAACCAGATCACATCAATCTTCCCGTACTTGGTCAGAAGTTCGCGGACCTGGTTGTGGACGGTATTCCGGAACTGCTCGAACCCCTCCGGATCAAGTTTCGGACCTGCCCAGTAGGCAGGTACGTGCCAGTCCGCCAGCGAATAGTACAGCCCGACGCGAAGGCCCGCCTTGCGAAACGCCCGCACGTACTCGCCGACAAAATCTCGCTTGGCCGCCAGTTTCACACTCGTATAATCGGTATACTTGGAATCCCAGAGGCAATACCCGTCGTGATGCCGCGTGGTCAGGACCGCGTATCGCATGCCTGCGTCCTTGGCCACCCTCGCCCAGTCGTCAGCGTTGTATTTCGGCGCCTTCCACTTCGCTGCCTGCGCCATGTATTCCCGCTGATCCAGATTCTCGCGAAAGAGGACCTGCTCGCCCCGCCCGTACTGAGCGTACGGACCAAAGTGAATAAACAGCCCAAATCGCGCCTGGGGAAACCACTGCCATTTTGCCGGTACGTTTGCCTTGGATGTTTTCATAGTCCGAAAATTATCCCGTGGCTTGCCGCAAAATTCAATTTCGTTTTTCCGTTTCCGCTTGGCTGCTTGGCTCGGGAATGGTCGTCATCAGGGTTACTAAATAGCCGGTCACGCTCTCAGAAGGAGACGCGACCGTGAGGGAGCATGTCTTTGGGATCATCCGGTCCTGCCGGATGATGATCCAAAGAGGGCCGGAGACCCTTGGCACGCCACTTTGGCAAGGCCGCCATCTTTTTTCAGAAAAAACGAGAGTACCTGCATATAATTTCTGCATTGACGAACGATCATTGGCGTTGATGATCGCCTGTTTGGAGTTGTGTTTGAAGAGAGTGGTTCCGTCTGCCTATGAACAGATTGAAATTTCCCCCATTTGTGGACCGGCGCGCTCTGGTGTCGGTATGTCTGGTGTCCAGCGTTGTCTTCCTTGGTTCCTGCGCCTCCTTCCCATCCTCGGTCGCCAAGAGCACTGCCCTGGACTTCTTGTTGTCGCCGGTCTCGGAAGAATTCCCCCTCAACTTCTATTTCACCGACGTCCCCGGCTCGTTCTGGCGCATCAGCTATACAGAGCCCGAAGAATCAGACGAGACAAACCTGGTCCGCTACCTGACACTGCTTTCTGAAGAGTTGGCAAAACATCCCGACGCGTTACGAGACGCGTCGAGGATGCAGAACGTCGTCATCGTGAAAAATCTGGCGGTCAGCGGGCAGAAACGTTCCGGTGTTCCCGACTACTACCGCAATACCCTCTACCTGGATTTCAACGCCGGGTCGTATAACTCCACATATCAGCGACACATCATTCATCATGAGTTCTACCACATCATCGAGCAGAAAGTGAACGGAAACGCGTATTGGAAGGACCCGCAGTGGGCTGCGTTCAATGAGCCGGGCTTCCAGTACGGAGACGGCGGCGCCAGCGCCCAGAGCAATTCCCGGGCTTACCTGTTCACCCATCCTCAAATCGGCTTTGCCAACGAATATTCCATGTCGGCAGTGGAAGAGGATAAGGCGGAAATATTCGCCGCCCTGTTTACGCCGGGCGAATACGAGAAAATCATCGAATGGGCGAAATCGGACGCAATCCTGGCCGCCAAGATCGACTACATGAAAGCGTTTCTCAATCAGATCTGCCCGGAGATCGATGACGAGTTCTGGATGCGCATTCACCCACCCACGGCGCCGTCTATTTAAAGATCACGAATCCGCCGTCCACGGTGATATTCTGACCCGTGATATACGCCCCGGCGTCCGACGCCAGCAGAAGGGCCGTTCCCTTCATGTCGAGATTCTCACGTCCCATCCGTCCCAGGGCTGTGCGATCCTTGTATCGACGGATAAACTCCGGCGGCTGCCCGCGCTCGATCCCGCCCGGCGAGATGGCGTTGACCCGAATCCCATGTGGGGCCAGTTCGGCGGCGGCGTCACGGGTGAACCCGAGAACGCCCGCCTTGGCCGCGGCGTAATCCGTCAGATTCGGACGCATGGCAAGCCCCTCATACATGCGGCGGTCGCGACCGACCATGCCCGCGATGCTGGCTACGTTGATAATCGATCCGGACTTCGCCGGCATCATCATCCTCGCCGCAGCCTGCGTGCATAAAAACGTGCCTGTCAGATTGACTTCGATTGTGTAGTTCCAGTTCTCCAACTTCCGCTCCCAAAGGGCGTACGGCTTGGCGTCCGGCGTACCCCCGGCATTATTCACGAGAACGTCAAGCCGCCCGAATTTCTTGGCCACATGTTCAAACGCCGCGGAAACACTCTTCGGATCCCGCACGTCCAAAGCGACCGCAAAAACCTTCTTCGAGTGGAACTCTTTCGCCATCGCCTGGGCTCGGTCCAAATCCCGGCTGGTGATGACCACCTTCGCCCCAGCCTCCAGGAACCCCTGGGCAATCTCGTGTCCGATGCCCATGGCTCCGCCCGTTATCATCGCGACCCGTCCGCTCAGATCGAAAAGTTCCGACACCGACGACACCTTCTTCTTCATCAAGCACACTCCTATCGCTGTCAGTCGTTGCCCACGCTGACGGTATGCCGTTCAGGCACTTCAGTCGCTCACTTGACCGCAATTCCCGTCCGTTAAAATGACTTTATGGTCTTGGCGAGAATGTCGGTCTGACGACGCGCCGTGTCCATGTCGAAGCAGTTGGTCTTGAACTGGATCATCCGCGGCTGGTACTTCTCGAAAATCGGACAACTCACCTTCCGATAGTCGGGGAGCACGCCCGCCCACTGCGGATACCTCTTGGGATTCTCCTCCACAAGCTTGCTCAGGTTCTGGAAGACCGGTTCCTTGTGAATCGGAACCCACGGCGCGTAAAATCCGTCGCCGCCGAGTTCCACGAATTTCTTGCGGAACGCCATCCAGTCTGGACCGTCGTCCGTCATCCTCGCCGTGTAGCACCAATACGCGTGAACGTAGCCGGCTGGCGTCTTCTGCGGAATGAGCCATTTGCACTCGCGAACGACCTGCTCGAAGCATTTCGCCACCGCCTGCCGCATCGCCACCAGTTCCTCCAGCCGTTCCAACTCACCCAGCGCCGCCGCCGCGGCAATTTCCGGCATGCGGAAATTGTAGCCGAACGTTGCGTGCCGCGTGAACGACGGCTGGCAACGCAGCTCCTGCGGAATGGTCGTCTCGCCCGGTCGAGCCGTCAAGCCCGTGTAACCGATGATGCAGGCCTGACGAATCTTCGTGGCCAGTTCCTCGTTGTCCGTAATCGTGATTCCGCCGTCCCCGCACGTCATATGCTTCGAGCCCTGGAAGCTGAAACTCGCCATGTGGCCCAGCGAGCCGACGATGCGCCCCTTGTAGTAACCCAGAAAACACTTGGCGTTGTCCTCGATGACGGTGAGATTATGCTGTTTCGCCAAATCCATGATCGGGTCCATGTCGGGCGACAGGCCGTAAATCGACACCGGGATAATCGCCTTGGTCCGCGGAGTAATCTTCCGTCGAATATCCTCCACGCTGATCGTGAATGTTTCGGGATCCATGTCGGCAAAAATGGGCACCGCGTTGACGTACAACGCCACCAACGCCGTGCTCGCCATCGTCAGCGTCGGAACGATCACCTCGTCGCCCGCGCCCACCCCCGCCGCCAGCAATGCCGAATGCATCGTCGCCGTCCCATTGCAGTGGATGATACCGTATCGCACGCCGAACTTGGCTGCGAATTCCTTCTCAAGCCGTCCGCTGAACCCCTTGGACGATGAATTGTGGAATCCAAAGTCGAGAACTTCCTGTACGTACTGCTTCGCCTTCTCCGAAAGACGGGGAATGGATGTCTTAACGTCTGCCATGGTCAGATCCCTTTCGTATGTGGTTCAATTGTCCCAATATGTGCTTGGCCATCAGCTTGGACGCGCGATCGGAATCCCGTTTCTCGATCGCCGCGTAGATCCCGCGATGTTCGTTAATGCTCTCCTTCTGACGTTCCATCGAACTGGTCAGGCGGTCACTGGTTTTTCGCTGGAACTGGGCCGAGATCAGTCGGCCGAACATGAGCATGACCGGATTGTGCGTCGCCTGAAGAATCGTCAGGTGAAACCGCTCGTCAACCTCCTCATCGCTCTCCCCGCCCTTTGCCAATTCCTCCATCTGCTCGATGGTATCCAGCATCCCCAGCAGCTCACGGGCCGAACGCTTCTTCGCCGCCTGGGCCGCCGCCGCGCTCTCCATGGCCGACCGGGCCTCCACCAAATCCTCACGGCTGCACCCCATATGCTGAAGGTGCCAACCGATCGGATCGTCCAACGCCCCCAGCGGGGGCTCCGAAACCAACGTCCCCGCTCGGCCGCGCGTAACGAGAAATCCCTGCTGCTCCAGGACAGATAATCCCTCTCGGAGCCGACGTGGACCAACTCCCAACTCCTCCACAAGCTCCGCGTGTGTGGGCAGGCGGTCCCCCGGCCGCAGGCGATGAGTCTGAACGTACTCCCGGATCGCCAACACCACCGGATTCACCCCCGAAGAAATTATGTCATAATTATACTCTACCATGACACTATTTATACCGAACGTGCGAAACCCTGTCAAGGGCGGAGAGCACTGACTCATCCCCAGTTTTCCTCCACCAATTCCTCGGCCAGGGTCTTGGCTTGGGTTTGATGCAGATGCTGCATAAAATAAGGTATCCAACGACATACGTCCTTGCGTGGCATCCGAGGGCCTCCTGCCTTTTCCAAACGTTTACCTAAAGTCATAGAAAAGCGTAGGCAGGCCCTCCATCCAAGACAAGGCCCCAAAAAAGGTGGGGATGAGTCAGCGGAGAGCAGGAACTGATTGGTCAAGACTTCACGCCAAGCACCGTCTGCGGCGTATCCCACCCCCAACAGTTCTCTAATCTTTTACCTTTGCGTCCTTCATCGCCTTCGTCGGTGAAACCCCATCGTGGATCACGGCCTTGAATGCCTTCAACGTCTTCGCCGGATCAGGTGTACCCCAGATGTTCCTGCCGATCGTCAGACCCTTGGCGCCCGCCGCGATCACTCCTGCCGCGACTTCCAACGCGCTGCGAGTCGTCGGTGTCTTCGGTCCGCCCGCTGCCACAACGGGCACCGGACAACTCCGCACAATCTCCCCGTAGCTCTTGACGTCGCCCGTGTACGGAACCTTGATCACATCCACACCCACCTCAATCCCGCAACGCACCGCCCACGCGATGTGCTCCGGCTCAAATGAGATTCCCAAAAACTTGCCGTCTGGAGAGAATTGTCGCGGGTAGACGTGTACGATCACCGGCAGGTCCCACTGCTGCGCTTCATAAACGAATCTCCCCACTTTCCGCATGTACTCCGGCTCGGTCTTTCCATACACGTACGCCACCACGGCGACCGCGTCGGCTCCGAGACGCACCGCGTCCTCCGGACCCGAGAGCAGCTCGCCGGCTGTATCGTCAGGCCGTACGAATGAGGTCTGAAGGATCAACGGCACTTTCCCCGCATAGGGCTCCCAGCAGTTCATGGCCGGTCCCCGATGCATGGTCATGGCGTCCGGTCCTTCCTTCATCACCTCCCGAATCACGCCGGGAAGGTCGCGAAGCCCTTCCGGCAACCCCACTTGGTAACCGCTGGCGTGATCCACCGCCACCGAGCAGAGTCGTCCGGACGCATGAGAAAATATACGGTTCAATCGAATCTTCTTGCCGATCGCCATGAGATCCTCCAATTACACAAAAACCTGCACCGACATGCCGGATGAACGCCATAGGCCGACGTCCCGGACGGTCACAGGCCGGGATAAAGAATCCGTCTTTATCATTAAGGGTCCTATAGATATAATCTAAGAAAGTCGGTTAGTAGGATACGATTACACCGTTTACCAGAATCACCAGGAAGCCACAAGGAAAAATGTCCTTTGGATGCCGATTGATACCGCTCGTAAACTGTTATAGGATAGAAGACGCGTAGAGAGGAATGCGAAATGGCGATTGTTTTTCATTGCGAATTCTGCCGCAAGAAGATTTCGGCACCGGATGAGGCGGGAGGTCGCCGGGGCCGATGCCCCCATTGTTCTCAGCACGTCTTTGTTCCACCGCCTACAAGCCAGGTGGAGGAAATTCCACTGAGTCCCGTTGATCCGCAGGAAGAAGAGCGGCGGCGATTACTCCGGCAGGAAGAACTGCGAGTCCTGAATCAGCTTCATGAACACAAAGAAGCGCCTGAAGGAGCTCGCGGACCCGCCGTCCCCGATTCATCGGCGGACGACAACAGCCTGCCTTTCGCCGTCGCTTCCAGTGGACCCGATACCAAGGACCTCGTCCTGCAATACCTTCTGGCGATGGCCAAGGGTGAACTCGGGTCAGCCGAGTCGCTGGAACAGCAGATCGCCGCGGGAGGTCCCAAGGCGCTCAAGGTCGTCGAGCAATTGGCGATGCAGGAATTTATGCACCCGCAGCTGGCGAACGTTCCGCCGACCGTGATCTCCGGATTCTTCAAGCGACTGCTGAGCCAGTTTCCAAAGTAGACGCAAAATGACCATGATCGACCGGGAAAAACTTCGTCCCAGACTCTGCGACATCCTCGGGTCCGGACCCTCAGCCGTTGTTGACCCAGCCCCCAGAACTGAGAAGCAAGAGGACTGCGGCTCCCACATTCGTCGCCTCGTGAGTTACCAGGTGGAGGCGGACGACCGCGCGTACGCCTGGTTATTGATTCCCAGGACTATGATTCAAGGCCCGCGTCCGCTCATCATGTGTCCGCATCAGACCAAGACGTTTGGAAAAGACGGCCCCGTGGGGCTGGCCGACGATCCTCAATATCATTACGCGCTTCATCTCGTCGAGCGGGGCTTTGTCTGCTTCGCTCCGGATGAGTTTCCCGCCGGGCAACGGCTGCGTCGTGGCCAGAAGGCCTACGATACATCGTTTTTTTACCAAAAGTGGCCGGACTGGTCCGCCGCCGGAAAAGCGCTGTGGGACTTGCAGCGGGCATTGGATTTTCTGGTGAAATACGATTTCGTCGACACCTCGCGGATCGGAGCCATCGGGCATTCCCTCGGCGGGCACGACAGCATGGTGCTGGCGGCTTTTGATACGCGGATAAAGGCGGCCGTGATCAACTGCGGCGCCACGCTCTTGCGAACTGATCCGCAACGAACGGAATTTGCCCGAACAGATGACCACGATTACGTCTACTACAAACGACTCCGACCATACGTGAACGATCCGGAGCACTTGCCGTACGATTTTGACAAACTGGCCATGCTGATCGCCCCGCGGGCGCTCCTGATGATTCATGCGCTGAACGATGAATACCTTCAGGGGACCGCCGGCTGGTTCGATGCCTCGCGCGAAGTGAGCGATTATTACACGCGATTAGGCAAACCGGGAAATTTCTCCGTCCATTTCCATCGCCAGACCCACTGCTTTCCGCCCGAAGCCCGCGCGCTGGCCTACACGTGGTTGGACAGGCAACTGAAAAATGTTCCATGATTCGGTCCCGAGAGTTACATAGCGGCGTGTTTTTTCGTCGATAGGAGATGAACATCGATGCCGATGATTTGCGAAGGTCTGCCTGAGATTGCCTGTGACGGACTTCCACCGTCCGATATTTCCACGGGGCTTCGGTTGGTCGTCAATTCGCTGACGGTCGTCGAATCGCCGGTCCTGGTCGGCGCGAGCGACGTGGACGAGTCGGGAGTCTCGCTGTATGGTTCGGTGGTCCGCGACGGTGGCGTGTATCGCATGTGGTATCAAGCCTGGCCGAAAGATTGGGCGACTTCCTCAAATCTTGAAGACATCGTGGCTGTCGCATGCGTGGAAAGCGACGACGGGCTGACCTGGCGGCAGAATGGATCGATGGCCAGGCATCGCAGCCCACGAGCGCCTTGGTACCTGACGAATACGACGACCGGGAGCCGATTCCGGGATACGGATTTGACGATTGCGAGGTCATCACCGGAAATCAACTGGAAGCCCCGATTCGCTGGAAACAGAGCCGGCCCTGGCCAATGATCCCGGAAAAACGATCTCTGCATGTCCGCATCGAAATCACAAACGAAACCTTGTTTGCGTTCGATTTCAAGAAAGAACCCAGCGGGTGAACCCCCAGCGTTAGCTGGAGGACCTCTTCTCTTCCGTAGGCTGCCCCTCGGCTCGCCATCTTCCCCGAAAATCACCGTTGGCAACACTGATATCGAGGGTGTAAGCCGTGGACTCTCATCGGTTGCCCCCGCATTCGCTTTCGGTGCGTGACGTCCGGTACAGCTGAATTGAAAATGATCATCCGGACAGCTACTCTACGTTGGCGCGACGACACGAAAAAAACATTGTTCCCAATCCCCCCGTGCCTGTCGATAAAAGGGTACGACATATTTATTGGGTCATTCTTTCCAACAGATTTGTATGACAGGGAGATTTGCGATGAGAAGGATTATCGGCCTTTGCCTGATCGTGTCTGTGTTGTTTGCAGCCGTAGGTTATGCCCGAACGGAGAAGGGCGGAGTCAAGCCGGACGTGGCGATCAAGTGGCTTGAAGATGGAAATGCGCGATTCGTGTCCGGCAAAGCCATCCATCCGCATCAGGACGCGGACTGGCGAAAGGAAACGGTGGACAAGGGCCAGCATCCATACGCGACCATCGTCTCCTGTTCCGACTCCCGGGTCCCGGTGGAAGTGGTGTTCGACGAAGGCATCGGCGAACTGTTCATCATCCGCGTAGCGGGGAATGTCTGCGCCGTCAATGAGATCGGATCAGCCGAATACGGTGTAGACCACCTGGGCACGCAGTTGGTCGTGGTTCTCGGACACAGCCATTGCGGAGCCGTAACGGCGGTGGCGACGGAGGCGGCCGTCCACGGAAACATCGCGCAACTGGTGGCCCCAATCAAGCCGGCGGTGGAGCAGGCCAAAAAAGAACATCCGGATCTGAAGGGCAAAGACCTGGTCCCAGCCGCGGTGGAGGCAAACGTCTGGCAGGGAATCGAGAACGTGCTAACGAACAGCGAGATCATCCGCCAGCACGTAAAGGCCGGCACGGCCAAGATCGTGGGGGCAATTTATGATTTGGAGACCGGGCGGGTGGCGTGGCTGGGAACGCATCCGCGGCAGGCGGAATTGCTCAAAACGCCTGCCAAAGAAGGGGCGCGTACTCACGAAGCTCCGGCGAACCATGAACCGACGGAGAAGAAGCACGCACCGACGAAGGAGCAGGCGGTAGTAGAACCAAAGAAGGAAAGTACCCACCCAGCCACTGGACACTGAACGTGCCGAGCAATCTCTTGCCCACGTTCTAGGACATATTCATCACTTCCAGCAATGCCTGGTTCAACTGATCAACGGTGTCGTCGGACGCAGCCGTCTTGACCGTCGGTTGCGAAGTCGTGGCGGCAAAATCGAGATCGGCGAAAATAACGTTTGCCGTTTCCTCGCCGCCGAGTGACCAGATGGAGACGATTTCAGACGTTCCCGTCCGAACGGGCGAGGTCTTCTTCGCCTGGGTGAGGAAGATCGAAGCGGACAGGACCAAAACCGCGGCGGCGGCCAAGGGGGCGGCGATTCGGAACAGAATACGCCTCGCCCGACCCTTGCGATACGTCGCGGACATCGAACGGCTAATATTCTTCATCAGATCGTCGGACACGACGGGATGGTTGAACTGTTCCAGCATACCAATCTGGTCGTTGATCTCGTCTTCCAGTCTCTTGTTTTCATTCATGGCTTGGTCTCCGTTAACAGTTCCCGCAACTTACCCAACCCTCGGTGGGCCCGGGCCAGCGCGGTGCCCAGGGGCGTGCCGTTGAGTTTCGAAATCTCCTCGAACGACAGGCCGGAGAAATATCTGAGCGTAATCACCTCACGCTGCTCCGGCGAAAGCTTCTTCAGCGCCCGCTGAAGCTCATCCTCCTGATCCCTGGCGACGCTGCGGGCCGACGGGTCCTGCTCGACCACATCCTGCTCCAACACCCAATCCTCCGACGTCAACGTCACTTTACGCTTCCGCCAAAAATCGATCAGCAGGTGCTGGGCCATCCGGTAAAGCCACACTGCAAACCGCTCCTTCTCCTGATACGCCGGCAAACCCTTGACCAACCGCAGGAACACCTCCTGGAGCAGGTCCTCCGCCTCGGTGCGGTTTCCCGTATTGCGGTAGAAGTAACCCATCAGTCCGGGAGCAAACCGGCACACCAATCCCTGGTACGCCTGTTCGGACCCATTCCTTGCCGCCGAAACCAACTCCCGCAATTCGGTGTTTTCCATGACCATGTTACTCTATTATATCGAACGGACGAGCACCGGTTCTATTGCCTCCCCGCGCATGAGGTAAATGGGCTTGACATAAGCTCTTTTCGTGACGCCAGTTCTGATCGCGCACCAAAAGCGCACTAAAAATACACTTTTTTGACCTCCGGTGCGCGCTCAAATTAACGCGAAGACCGGTAGAACCAGTCAAGCGGAAGATTGAGGAATCGTTGGTCGATGTAGCCCGGCTCGGCCTCAAATCGAAACACGGAACTGAAATCCGGTGCGTGCATGTAACTCAGGAACACACGGTCGCCGACGAATCGGCAACTGACGTACCCGTAGCTGTGATACAGGCTCTGCTCCAGAAGTCTGAGGTGTCTCCAGGTCTGCCCGCCGTCGCTGGAGATCGCGCTGACGAGCGGGGTTCGCCCGCCGAACCCGTAGGCCCAGATGGCCAGGATATCCGATCGACCGGGGATACGGTGAATGACGGCGGGGCCGCACGTGCCGCGAAGAGGCGACAGAACCGGTTTGGTCCACGTTTCTCCCTGATCGGACGACCAGGCGAAGAACTGGCCCCCGGCGATGGTACGCATAGTCATAAGGAGCCTGCCGTCGGGCACTTGGCAGATACAGGGCTCGTTGAGGTTCTGATTTTGTCTCTGCTCCGCGGTCAAGTCCGCTTCGGGAACGTGCCGGCCGCTCTTCCAGGTCAGGCCGTCGTCGTCGGAGTAACGGGCGTAAGGCCAGCGGACACCGCCAACGTACTCTCGCATTGCCAGGACGATCCGTCCCGAGGTCAGGCGAATCAGACAGGCGTTGTTGGCGATGTGAATATTCGGGCTGTCAACGTCGGTGACGGCAGTTCGCTTGCTCCAGGTCTTGCCCTCATCCGTGGACCGGCGAAGGACCATTCCCTTGGCCTTCATGTCCGGCGTCTTGTCAAAATAGACCATCAGGAGCTCGCCGTTCTTGGCGCGAAGCAGGCTGACGGACATGACGTTGCCCGCTGAGCCGGCGTCGCGGTCGGTGATCGGCCAAGGCGTACCCCAGGTTCGTCCGCCATCCTTCGAGATTCGTCCCACGATCCGCGCGGGCGATTCATCATATCCTTTTCCATCGTAGTAGAGTGAATAGACAGCCAGCAGCGCACCGTCCTTCAGCTCGATAATATCGCCCTCGGAAGCGCGAGGTTCTTGCGGGGTGGTCTTGTGGACGTAGCCCACGACCGCCTTGTCTTGCGTTCGCACGTCTTCCGGTCCCTCGGTTATGGCCATTCCCGAATGCGGATAGGGAACGGTGTTGACGAACACTTCTCGGTACTCCGTGACGACGTCCGGACCGCCGGGTTCATCCTGGGCGCTGCCGAACTCGATACAGAAGGGCTGATCGTCGGCGTCACGATCCAGAGTCGCCATGTCGGTCTGGTTCACCTGCAAGGTGAGTCCGCGAGCGCCGAGGATCACCTGCGCCGTCATCCAGTCCGAGTCCTTGACCTCCATTCGATGCTCTTTCCTCGTCCGCTTGCCCTTTTGGGCCGCCTCCACGGTCCATACCACCGCGCCGGCCTTATCCTTGTTGCACCAGACTTCCCACGCTCCGGAGGAAGATCGCACATAGGAGAATCTTCCACCCGCCACAGCGGTTTGAGGCGGCTTGACCTTCCACGCAATGTACAGCCGGCCATCGACGAGACGATATCGATTCACAAAGCCCCAGAACACCGGGGCCATGAAATGGTGCTTGTCCTTGGGAGTCCCCGCAGCCCGCACGCGAAGCATCTTGCCCGGCAGCTCGCAGAAGGTATGCGATGTGAAGAATCCGTAGGGCCAGTAGTTGGAAATGGTGAACAGACAGGAAAACGACCGTATCACGCCTTCTCCGGCGTTTTGCGAATTCAGCTCTTCCACCCGCCATGGAAAATCGCCCGCCTTGCCTTTCCGGATTTCGCAGATCGGTCCCAACTGCATCCCAAGAGTCTTCTCGCGCAGATTGTCCACAGGTTTGAGTTCCTCCGTCGTGATGAGCAGTTTCTTCGACGTATCGGCGAGCGTCGTTGCTTGAAGAACCAGGCAACAGACAAGTAAGCGGCAGAGGTATCTTGTTGAGTATACCATCGAACAATCTCCACCTGCAAAGTTCACGATTTCGCAGCCTTGGCAGAGTATCTTAGATCACGCGGTTCATGCACTGAACGCTTCGGGGTACGCCGGTCGCTTCGTCTTCCGGACCTTCGTATTCCAGAGCGATAAAGCCGTTATAGCCGGTCATGCGAAGAATTTCAACACAGGCGCGATGATCGACATTGCCGTCACCAACCGTGCAGGCCTGGATGTTCCAACCCCAGGGTACGGACTTGTCGGGCATCTTGATGAAGTCCTTGAAGTGGACGTAGGCGCAATAGTCGGCGGCGATACGCGTGCCTTCATGGCCTTCCTGTCCGCCCTGCATGTAGTTGCCCACGTCGATGGTGGCTTTGAGGTTGGGGGAGTTGATGGTTTCAATGACATCGACCTGCTCCTGGCCGGTGCAGGGCAGCCCGCCGTGATTCTCCAGGGCGAGGACAACGCCGAGTTTTTCCGCTTCGCGAACGACCTGGCCGAGGGCGTCGATGATGCGTTGGCGTCCGGCGGCCTTCTCGGCTTGGTTGGCTCGCTTCTCGGGTGGAAGATGTCCGCCGAAGACACGCGACACCGGCGCCTGGACCTTGGCGGCAACGGCGAGCCATGTCTTTACGGTATCCACCTGCTGTTTGAACTCGGCAGGGTCCGTCTTGTTGAAATCATTGGACATGGAAAGTCCGGACAGTTCCCGGCCATGTTTGGCGATGGCATTCTTGATCAGAGCTGGAGCGTCAGCCGGATTGCCCAGATAGCGGACATGAAAATCGACGCCTTCCACGCCCAATTTCTTCACTTCCTCCGCCAGACGGTCCGGGTTCCATTTTTCCGCGTCCCACCGACGGTGAAAACTGTAGTGGCAAATCGCTTTTTTCATAGCTCTATTTCCTCAGAAGATGGCATCAAAAACCAGTAAAGCGTCGATTATACTTTTCTCGTAAGCTTCAAGTCACGCAAAACTTTCCCTTATTCAGATAATAAGCGGCGGCTATACTGGTTGTCTTGACGCCCACCCTGCAAGAGACTATGGGGAGGGCACGGCATGCCGTGCCCCTACGGGAGAAGAAGATCACAAGCGAGACGCTTGTGCTACTCTTTAGAGCAGAGGAATGCTCAAGACTACTTACCCGGGGTGTGGCTATTGTTTGCGGAGTAATTGGGAAGGCTTTTCGTCTCGTCTCGGCGGGGCGGGGCAATTCACAAAGCCGCGAGCGGGAGTTA
>CAZLZE010000105.1:0-17897 GCA_964563935.1 uncultured Phycisphaerae bacterium
CATTTTCACTTTTTTTGCTTTTCAGGAGCGCGTCACGATGATGAGAATGGTGAGACTGTCTGCATTGATGATGACTGTGGGTGGGGCTGTGGTCGGATGCGAAGGCAATTACGCTTACAACACCGCTGTTGTTGCCAGTGACACGATTGTGGCCACGGTAGCCAATGCGTTTGGTACCGCGATTGCCACCCTGATTTTCGGTGCCTAAGCTGTAAGACTTGGTACATTAAGGAGATGCGCTATGATCTGTAAAGGGTCGGTACATAGAAAGTCTGGGTTGATAGCCTTGATTGCGGGGTTGTTGGTTTCGATTTGCCCGCAGTTGGCGTATTCCCAGACGACCGCACCAGCAGGAAAAGCCGCAGAACCGGCGGTTCCCGCCGTAGCCGAGAAGGAAAAGGTTGATCAGGCGCCAGAGAGTGTGCCGGAATTGGCCAAACCCTTCAGTTTGGGCGTAACTTATTATCTGATGAGCGATTACGTCTTTCGCGGGGTGAATTATTCGGAGTTTCCCGGTGAAGGTCGTGAGAAGCTCAACCATCAGATGAGTACCTCGCTTGACATTCCGTTGGGCAAGGACGGCAAGCTTGGAAACTTCGGGTTTGATACGTTCTTTGAGTGGTATGCCGGTCAGGAAGAACTCAACGGGAACGGAACGAACTTCCAGGAAGTCGACTTTGGTCTGCGGTACAGCTACAACGTCGAAGCCATCGCGACCGAGGTCACGGTCGGGTGGTCGGACTACACCTATCCCCACGTAACCGGACCGCTGGATCGAACTAACGAATGGTACATCAAGCTTGAACACAACGACGCCTGGATGTGGCGTTGGTTGGGATACAAGGGCGAAGATGGTATCTTGAATCCGAGCTTCCTGTTTGCCCAGGACACTGGCTATATTCTCGGTCAGTGGTACGAGATCGGGATCAGCCATCCGTTCGAGGTGTGCAAGAACGTGACGTGGACCCCGAAGTGCACGTTCGCCTTTGACGGTGGGTATTTGCAGCCCGCACTGAATGGCGGACGAGGTAGCGGCAAGTTTGAGTACGCCTACACTCAGCCGGGGATGGAGATAAGCTATAACATGACGGAATTGCTCCATCTGCCGAAGTGGGCCGGGACCGTTACCCTCAGCGGTCAGTTGTTCTACAATATTGTCAGCGATGTGGAACGAGAGCGGAATCAAAGTCCGCTGGTCCGAGACATTTTGTTCGGTGGTATGGCCTTGGGGTGGACCTGGTAAGTCCTCTTCCGCTACGTGTCCGGTAAAAGACAAAGCCTTCGGCGCGAGTGCCGAGGGCTTTTTTATGTCAAGACTTTGTTTTACATGAGACGTGGTGCGACTATAATTGTAAGCTTCATTAGAGTGGTACGGCTGCGGATGTAAGTAACCCACGGTAGAAGAAGGCGAGAGTCGTTTATGACGAAGCGGCGGAAATACATCGTAGGCATCGTTGCGGTGCTGGTGGTTCTTTGGCTGGTGAACGGTTGGTATCAGCGGAAGAAGAACTTCCAGTTCAGTTATCAGAAAGGGGAGATGACGACGGTGGTGCGGGGCGACCTTGAGGTTCCCATCAGCGCCACGGGTTCGATTGAACCGGCGTCGAAGACGGAGATCAAGTGCAAGGCGAGCGGGAAGGTGATGAAGTTGTACTTCGAGGCGGGGGATATGGTTCGCAAGAACGACCTTCTCGTGCAGTTGGACCCGGTGGATGAGCAGCGAAGCGTGGACAGCGCTCAGGCGGAGGTGGACCGGGCGAAGGCGAGTCTGGAGTTGGCGAGTTCGGAAGCGGAGAAGGTGGCTCGGGATTGGCCGATGCAGATTCAGACGGCGCTGGCGAGTTTGGAGGGGGTTCGGGCGGCGCTGCAGGGGGCGGTGATCACATTCCGGAAACAGGACATCATTCGTCGCGGGGCGAACAGCGAGCAGGCGGTGATGGATGTGGTGGACGTAAGCAAGGTCAAGCCGGTGGAGTTGAATCCGGTTGAGGGTCTTCTGGACGGACAGTTGGGTCAGCTTTTGATTCGGGAATCGAGTCAGCGGCTTGGTCTGGCGGCGGCGGAGGTGGCGGAGACGGCCAAGCTGGTGGAATATGGTAAGGACGTAATTAACAAGAGCCGCGGGGAATTGAGTTGGGAGAAGACAGGGGTGACGGCGCTGGAGTATCAGGAAGCGCTGATCACGATGTGGCAGACGGAAGCGAAGCTGATCGCGAGCATGGCGGATTTGCGGAACGCGGTGAACCTGGGGATTCTGGTGGCGCAGGCCCAGAAGAAAGTGGTGTTGGCCAGGGAAGCGCTCAAGCAGGCGAACGTGGCGTTGGCACAGGCGAAACAGCGGCTGGACGACACGAAGGTGTACGCTCCGAATGACGGACAGATTCTGGAGCTGTTCGTTCGGGAAGGACAGATTATTTCCAGCGGAATCGCGACGGTGACGGGCGGAACGCCCTTGATGACGCTGGCGGACGTGAGCAAGCTATACGTGGTGGCGGACGTGGATGAGGCGGATATCGGTCGGGTGCGCGACCTGGCGCCGGAAGATCGATCGGGCAGGATTCAGATGGCATTGAGTAGCCAGCCGACCACGAGCACGGCGCCGGTTCTGACGAAAGAGAATGAGGAAGAGATGGCCATGCTGCGCGAGGCGAACAACGTCGATGTGACGGTGGACGCTTTTCGGGAGGATAGTTTCACGGGCAAAGTGGACCGGGTATACCCGAACTCCAAGAACGTGAACAATATCGTGACGTACAACGTGCGGATTTGGCTGAACAGCCCCAACAGCGGCAAGCTCATGCTGGGAATGCACGCGAATGTGAAATTCACGTCGCGGAAGCTGACCAACATTCTGAAGGTGGCGAACGAAGCGATTAAGAGCAAGAACGAGGAGCACGGTGTCTACATCGAAGGAACGGGTCTGGACGCCAAGCCGGTATTTGTTCCGGTGAAGGTCGGACTGACGGACAGCGTGATGATCGAGCTGAAGACGGACCGCCTGCAGCCTGGTCAGAAGGTGTACACCAAGCTGCCAATGAGCAGAGAGGGTGACGAGAAGACCGATGAAGAGTAATGAGGTCGACGGGACAAAGCGGCCGCTGATTTCCCTGCGGGGACTGCACAAGATCTACTGCATGGGTTCGTCCGACGTGAACGCGTTGGACGGGGTGGATCTGGACGTGTATCCCGGGGAATTCGTGAGTATTACGGGAGCCTCGGGATCAGGCAAGAGCACGATGATGGGTATTCTGGGATGCCTGGACCGTCCGACGCGGGGGCAATATTTTTTCGACGGTCAGCCGGCGAGTTCCCTGTCGGAGAAGCAGCTGGCCCAGATTCGCAACCAGCATATTGGATTCGTATTTCAGACGTTCAACCTTCTTCCGCGAACGAGCGCGGCGGAGAACGTGGCGGTGCCGCTGTTTTATGCCCGCAAGATCCGGACGCAGCACGCGGCGTTGGAGGCGTTGACCATGGTGGGCCTGGCGGAACGGGCGAATCACGTTCCGGCGGAGTTGTCGGGCGGCGAGCGGCAGCGAGTGGCGATCGCGCGGGCGATTGTGAATAATCCGAAGCTGTTGCTGGCGGACGAGCCGACGGGAAACCTCGATACGCACACGGGCGCGCAGATCATGATGATTTTTCACAAGCTGCACGCGAGCGGAGTGACGGTTGTCCTGGTGACACACGAGCCGGACATCGCCGTTCAGGCGCAGCGGATTGTGCAGATGCGGGATGGGAAGGTTTTGCATGACGGTCCGGTGGACCCTGAGCAGCGAGCGCAGGCGATGGCTGAAACCAGGCGACTGGCCGAGGAAAAAGACAAGCGGGGTAGAAAGTCATAGTATGTTTTATCTGCGTATTATCATCACGGCGCTTCGGGCGTTGCGCACGAATCTGCTAAGGTCACTGCTGGCGACGCTGGGAGTCATCATCGGGGTGGCGGCGGTCGTGGCGGCGATCTCGATTATGGCGGGGCTTGAGAAACAGGTGCTTCAGACGATCAGCAGTTTCGGGTCGAACGTGCTGGTGGTCTTCCCGGGGGCGTCACGATCGGGCGCCCGGACGATGGGTGAGGTTCAAACGCTGTCGATGGAGGACGCGGATGCCATCGTGGATCTGTGCCCGTCGATCATGCGGACGGCGCCGGAAGTATTCGGTGTGGTGCAAGTGAAGTTTTTTTCCAAGAACATGCAGTGCACGGTGCTCGGAACGATGCCGCAGTACACGGAGATTCGCAGTTACAGGGTGAAGGACGGTCGGTTCTTCAACAATGGGGATGTGAAGTCGGAAGCGTACGTGGTCGTCCTGGGATACAAGGTAGCGAAGGAATTGTTCGGGCGGCAATCACCGCTGGGGTTTACCGTGAAGATTCGGGGAAAGCCCTTTACGGTAGTGGGCGTGATGGAGAAGAAGGGAACGATTGGGTTTACGCGGGTGGACGATCAGGTGATCATTCCGGTCACCACGGCGATGAAGCGGCTGTTCGGATACCGCAGTGTGCAGTCGATTTCCGTTCAGGCGAAGAATACGAAGGACACGGAGACGGCCAGGAAGGAAGTGAGCTCGCTCCTGCGGAAGCGGCATAAGGTGGCCCCGGGCGAGAAAGAAGATTTTAGCATCTTCAGCCAGGAGGAACTGGTCAAGGGGTTCAAGGAAAACCTGAGCATCATGGAACTGGTGTTCTACAGTATCGCGGGGATCAGCCTGGTGGTGGGCGGAATCGGAATCGCGAATATCATGCTGGTGTCGGTGACAGAACGGACGCGGGAGATTGGGGTCCGCATGGCGGTCGGTGCGCAGCGGCGGGATATTCTGTCACAATTCCTGGCTGAGAGCAGCGTGATCAGTCTGATCGGCGGATCGATCGGGGTGTTGATGGGATACTGGTTCAGCCAGATTCTCAAGGGACTGTCGGCGGAGCAGTTCAAGCCGGTGGTGACGATGACGGCGATCATGACGGCGTTGACGGTGGCATTTATCGTGGGGTTGGTCAGCGGAATCTACCCGGCGTTCAAGGCGTCGCGCTTGGATCCGGTGGAAGCGCTGCGGTACGAGTAGCGGAGCTTTGGGGAAGAGAGGATCGTGGGTGCAGAGTATCCCCCTGCAGGAGAGGGAGAGCCTCTGAACTCAGATGCCAAATCGCCTCAAGATCGCCAGCGTGGCGAGGAAGAGCACCCAGAGGGCGTAGATAGCGATGGCTGTAATCATGTATTTTCGGGTGGGTATCGTTTTTTCATCCATTGCCCAATTTCCTTTCCGGTTCGGAAGAAATCACAGTGACTTTGACATGTCGCGGCGTTCCGGGGCGCGCTTTGGGTTCGAAGAGTTCGTGATGCAGGATCTTCAAGCCGGCCGCAAGGGGGATGGCGAGAAGCAGACCGAGAATACCGGCGAAATGTGCGCCGATCAGAAGGAGTAAGAGTGTCGTCAAGGGGTGCAGGCCGACCATCTTGCCCTGGATCAACGGGGCCAGGATGAATGTCTCGAGCAACTGGACCGCGGCGAAGACAACAAGGACGTAGATGGGATGGGCTACGTCGTTGAAGTGGAGGTAGGTGACGATGAGGCTCATGGGCAGACCGATGATGGTAGCCAGGAATGGTACGAAGTTCAGCACGCCCACGAGAAGTCCCAGAAGCCAGCCGAAGGGCAGGCCGGTGAACGTAAATCCGACGGCGGCAATGATTGCCACGACCAGGCAGAGGACGAGCCGGCTTCGGAAGTAGGTGACGGTGAGTTCACCCATTTGGCTGGCGAGGTGTCCGAGCCAAGGCGAGGTGTCGGCGGCGGGTTCACCGCTGACCTGAGCCCCGGGGAACACGAAGCGCTGGTAGAGCGGAGCGAGGACGAGCAGGTACAGGCGTCGAAAGGCGCCCACCAGCAACTCGCGACTGCCGCTTGCGATTCGGTTCACATGATTTCTGAAAAAGGACATATCTACTTCTCTCATTGGGATCACGACCCCTCACAATGATGGGCGCTTTGGCCCTGAACGTCAATTATATTCTTTCGACGGTGCGATCAGGGTGATTTTTCCGGTTTCTGAAGTGAGGGGTCGAGGTCGGCGGCTTCGGCGATGTGAGGCCAGATGAACTGCTTGAAGAGGATCTTGATGGCGGCGGCGGCGGGAATGGCAAGGATCAGACCCAGGACGCCGGCAAGGTCGGCCCCGATGAGCACGACGACCACAGCGGTGATGGGATGCAGGCCGACCATTTTGCCCTGGATGAAGGGCGTGAGTATCCAGTTATCGAGTAACTGGGTGAATCCGTAGACGATCAGGGCATAGATCGGGTGGCGGAAATCGTGGAACGTCAGATAAGCGACGAGAAGGACGGGCGGGAGTCCGAAGATGGGGGCCAGGTAGGGGATAAAATTGAAGACGCCGATGGCAAGCCCGAGCGGCCAGGCGAAGGGGATGCCGGCGATCTGAAAGCCGATGGCGGAGGTGATGCCGACGAACAGACAGATAATGAGTCGACCCCGGAAGAAGTTTGCCACGACCTGGTTGATCTCGCCGGTGACTTCGATAATCTTTTTCTTGTGGGCCCGAGGAAGGTACCTGGAAATGACGGATACGAGGTAGTCGAATCGCCAGAGGAAGAAGAAAGTGTACAATGGGATAAGAAAGACAAGAGTGACGACGGTCAGGGCGGAGCCGAGAATATCGTTGAGGTTGGCGAAGAGGACTTGGGAGATCCGTGCGGACACGACGGAGATATTCTTTTCCGACCATTCAATCAGTCTGCCGTAGCGCGAGGGATTCATTTGCTGAAGGTGCCGTTTGAGTTCGAGGTATTTTCGCGCCGCCCATTGTGCCAGATCGATGGCCTGATTGACGACTTCGGGGACGACGAGAAGGACGAGCAGGAGAATGGCGACGATCATCAGGACGTAGACAGCAATGACGACGACAATGCGGGGTACCTTCCTGTGCTCGAACCAGTCAACAAAAGGATCGAGGATGTAGGCGATGAGAAAAGAGATAAGCAACGGATTGACGATGTGCTGAAGGCGGTAGAAGAACGCGAAGAGCACAAGGATGCCGATGGAAATGACGAGGATATGCCGCCACCGGGCCGACATCAACGGTTTCGGGTCGAGCTGCGATTTTTCGATCATACGAGTCCCCCTTCACTTCTACCAGTTACCGTGTGCCTAGATGCGAAGTAAAGCACGACGAGCACGGTCAGCAAAACGATCAAGCCGTGGCGCCATCGCGAGTAGCCGAGGTTGATGCTGATATTCGGTTCGTCAGGCATGGATGAAAGTCCTAGTCGTCGGGATCGGATCTCTCCTTCTTTCCCAGATCGATCGTCAGGTTGGTTTCGAAGGCGGTCCGGAAGTCGTAGACATCGAGAAAATCCTTGATGTCGTCTTCGTCCTTCTTGGCCATCCACCCCGCTTCGACCATGGCGAATACGATATTTCCGAAATCCTGGGTGGAGGAGATATTCCAGTTTCGCAGGACGACGGGCGCGAGAAGCCCCCAGCGTTTGAGGGCGAAGTCGCGAAGTCCCCAGCACAAATCCTGCCCGGTGATATGTTTTTCTTCCTGGGCGTTCTGGTGGATTTTGGCTACGGTGAACTTGAGTCCCTCGCGGACAAAACTAAAGGCGTCCACGGGGTACTTTCCGGTCTCCTTGGCCAGATCCTCCAATGACTTCAATTCGTCCGAATCACTCATCGTTTTCTCTTTTTACCGCGGTTCCGTCTTGATCGTCGTGCGCCGCCGGCCTGACCGCCTTGGCCTGGGGGACGTTCGGAAGGGTCGGGTCTGGATTGCGATTCCCTGGTTGGGGAATCCGTATCGAGATCGGATTGGTCCTCCATCATGGGAGGCATATCGCTATCTTCATCCAACTCCGGTTGGGTACCCACGCTTTCTTTGCTTTCTCTTTCCGGTGCGGGTCTGTCGCTCGGGCGGTCTCTGCCGGCGGGTGGAGCCGGGGAAAGCTCGTCGACGGGGAAGGTGATAAAGCGTTCATCCTCGAGCATGACCTGGACAAGCTGGGTGAGAACCATTCGGTCCTTGACCCGGCCCAGTCCCTGGGGCGTCTGAACCCAGGATCCGACCGCGGGTAGTTGCGCGACCAGTTCCTCGTAGGTTCTCTGTTCGTAGCGGAGACAGCAGCGGAGCCGTCCGCATCGCCCAGAGACTTTGGAGGGGTCGAGGGTGGCCTTTTGCATTTTGGCCATTTTCATGTTCACGGGCCGGAGGGTCTTGAGGAAGTTCTTGCAGCAGCATTCGCGGCCGCAGATCTCATAGTCGGCGAGGAGTCTGGCCTCGTCGCGGGCGCCGATCTGGCGCAGTTCGATTCGGGTTTGGTACTCGCGAGCCAAGTCGCGCACCAGTTCGCGGAAATCGATTCGTCCCTCGGCCGTAAAATAGAAGATAATGCGCTCGCCGCCGAAGAGGTGCTCGACACAGACGATTTTCATCTTCAGGCCCAGACGTTCAGCCAACTGAAGGCAATATCGTTTTTTGGCCATGGCGTCGCCATGGATGTGATGGTTTTCGATGAGATCCTGCTGATTGGCGGGACGGACGAGTTTCCCGGCATTGCGTTTGAGATATTCGGGTCCGCTGGCATCGAGGTACTTATTGAGTTGCGGCGGTTTGACGCCGACGCCGCGATCGATGTCGCAACTGTAGCAGAGAAACCGGCCGAGTTCGATCCCGCGATCGGTCTCGACGAGGACCGGCTGGTTGGGCAGGAGTATCTGCTCCCCTCTGTAGTCAAATTCGCCGACGAATCCCAGGTATCCATATTTCACGACCACGGTCTTGGCATGGATGGGGGTTGCGTTGACGGTTTCGGTATGTTGTTCCATAGGGTCAATTTCCTAGTCAGAAACCATTTTGCTGATTACGTCCGTCGCTATCAGGGTCAGGTTGACATTGGCGTCGATCAATTTTTCCGCTTCGCCGAGGTTCGCCATTTTTTCCTGCAATTGTGCCACTTCATACTTATCCGCGATGGATTTCACTACGTTCATGCGGTCGCAATTCAGCAACGTTTTCTCATCAAACTTCAGTTTATACCTTAAGCTGTCGCGATAAAATCCGCCGACCAGGGCCAGAATCAATTTCAAGGCCGTGCGATTCGTTTCCGCTTCGGAGACCTTGGCCTTGGTTTCCTGTCCGCTCTGGATCATTTTCTCCGCCAGCTCCTTGGACTCGTCAAGTATCCACTGGACAAACGCGTCGACTCCAGGCGGTTCAAGAACAGCCAGGTCCTTTCCCAGCCGTTCCTTTAGATCATATACACGCAGGCGGAATAATTCCATGGTCGTGCCCAGTTTCCCGGGGGCAAATTGGGCGAGAAATCGCGCTTCCGGGGCAGCGGCGCCGGCCTGGGTCAGATGATCGACGATAAATTTCTCGGGCAACAGATCAAAGGTCAGGGTCTGCGCCCGGGAGCGGATGGTGGGCAAGAGGGCGTTTAGTTGGGTGCTGATCAGAAAGATGTAGGTGTTCTGCGGAGGTTCTTCAAGGGTTTTGAGGAGAGCGTTCTGTGCGGAACGGTTGAGAAGCTCAGCCTCAAGGATGAGGAAGAACTTGCATCGTCCCATGACGGGTCGCAAGGCGGCTTTGTCGATGACTTCCTGACGGATCACGTCGATTCCGAGTTCGGTGGCCTTGTGGTTTTCCTTTCCGCTGACCGTAGCGATGAGTTCCTTATAGACCACGTGAAGGTCGGGGTGAGTCCCGGCCTGGGCGAGCCTGCAGGCGGGACATTTTCCGCAGGCGTCGCGCCAGCGGTATTTGCGGTCGTGGACCTTGTGGTGGATGTCGACGGGCGCTTCACAGAGCATAATCTTGGCGAGTTCACGGGCAGTGGTCGTTTTTCCCACACCGTCGGGTCCGACGAAGATGTAGGCGTGGCTGAGGCGACCCGCCAGGAGGGCCTGTTGGAAACGGTCGATTCCCTGCTCTTGATGTTGGATATCAGTAATCGACACCCGTCAAAGTCTCCAAAATAGCCTGATGTACGCACTGAACGGATTGTGTGGCGTCCACGATGACGACCGGTTTGGGGTAGATGTGAGGGAGCTTGAGGAAGATGTCACGGACTTTCTGATGGTACTCGAGTCCGCGTCGTTCCATGGTATCGTGGGCCTGATTTCGCTGGGTATTGATTCGACAGAGCCCGACGTCGGCCGGGACGTCCAGGACGATGGTCAAGTGAGGCCAGGTGTTCTGGGTGGCGAACTGGGCAATGTCGAGGATCCGAGCGATTTCCAATCCGCCCGCGCCCTGGTAGGCACAACTGGAGGACACATAGCGGTCACCGAGGACGGTCTTGCCTTCCGTGAGGGCGGGTTTGATCTTGGCCGCGACGAGCTGGGCTCGGGAGGCCATGAAGAGCATGAGTTCGCATTGGATGGCGCGATCCTCGTGGTCTTTTCCGAGGAGGATCCGGCGGATCGAATCGCCGACGGGCGTATCGCCCGGGTCGCGGACGATGATCTGATCAACGCCCGCGCGTGTGATCGTGTCGGCGAGCAACTGGAGCTGCGTGCTTTTGCCGCAACCATCAGGTCCGTCCAAGACGATAAATTTGCCGGCGATCCTGGTCGCCAGTTTCTTGCACAAGTCGTTTCCTTCGGTACTCATGGCGACTCAACTACGGATTGGGTTGAGCAGGTGGTTGTTGGCCTGCGGTATCTTGTGGCGCCGACGGTGTGGTCTCCGCGGTATCCGGAGTGGACGCCGGGGGAGCCGACGGGGCCGATTCGGGCGCGGCGGCGGGTGCGGGGTCAGCGGTCAACGGGTCTGCCGCCAGCGGGCTCTCAAATTCCTCGACGTAGACCTCATCGAGTTCCGTGGCATCGACACAACGCCTCAGGAGCAAATAGCTGAGCGTGAAACTGCTGAAGAAGAAGCTGATGGCGAAGGCAATAACCAGTCCGACAAAGAGGAAGACCCAGAAGGCGATAAAGAAACTGGCGACGGCCTCGGACCAGGTGAGCTTGAAGAGATAGAAGCGTCCGAAGAAGGGTCCGGAGAGCGTCGGGGTGAACCACATGGCTTGGAGCTTTCCGAGCGGAGAGGCCCATCCGGCCGAGGATAAGTTCATCGTCGCTCCGAGGATGGCGGAGGCCGAACTGAAGACCAGACCGACCAGCAGTTTGACGAAGACGAAGCACAGTGTCCCGTAGACGGCGGAAACGAGGGTGTAGAAGATGGTTCGCCACGGACGGGCGTAGACATAGCTGTAGGAGCGGCTGAAGGCATCGAATGTGTCGGACCCTTCCACCGCGATGGTCGGGTACATCAGTCCAAGTCCGCCGACGGCGCCGATGATGATCAGGGCCAATACGACGCTGATCAGCAGAACGATGACAAAGCCGAGTCCGACGAGGAGTTCGGCGAACGGCAGGGCGCCGATCAGACCGATCACGAGCAGCGGAACACAGCAGCCGAGGATGAACAGTACGGGCATGAGGGGCGCGGTGAAGAAACTGGCAAACTTTCGAGTGGCGAAAGTGTAGGCCTCGCGGAGGGGGATTTTTTCATCGCGGGTAGCGTGGAGGGCGGCGATTCGACAAATGGCACCGCCGGCCAGGGCCCAGACCGCCAGGCTAAAGAGCGTGTAGATAATGAAATACAGCCAGTGAACGCGGACGAACCATCCGAGTCCCTGAATGGTCAGAGCGAGAGTCCGGACGAGTCCGGGGGGTTGCTCGGGTGTGGCGTCGAAGTCCTTGAAGTCCTCGTTGAAGAAGAGTTTTGCGGCGAGGACGGAATCGACGGCGGAATTGAACATGAGAATACCATAGGACAGGGAGGCCTGGAAGATGCCAAGTCCCTGGGACGCCTTGACGCGATCATAGGTATCGGCCATGGTGATCGTGCTTTGAATCTGTGACCGGTCCTTCTGGGTTGCCAGCACCTCTTTGGGAGTTTTTCCCGAGCGTATCACGGTGGAAAGGGCTTGCTGGGGGGTCAGGGTGATGGCCAGGCCGGCGATCCGGGACGATTTCCAGATGGCGAGCTGGAGATAGTCGTAGGCCTGGTCCAGTTGTTGGCGATTAAGATCGTATTCCTTATTAAGGGTGTCTTTTTCCTTGGCGGTCTTGGCTGCGTTCTCGTACTCGGTACGAATGATCTTCTTGGTATCGGCGGCGTGTTTCTCGAGGGCGTCGGAGGCGGCGAGCTGCTCTTTTCGCAGGGCGGAGGCGAGATTATCCATGGCCTCGTCGCTTCGAATGAGTTCATCGGCACGCTGGGGCTCTTTGAGGTACTCGACGAGGGCGCCCTTGAGCATTTGTTCATTCTTGGCCTTGGCCTGGTCTCGCCAGCGGTAGAACTCGACCATGGTGGGCGACGAGATGAATTTCTGGATTTCGTCGGCCGGCGCACGCAAGGTATAGAACGGTTGTTCGACCACGACCTGTTTTCCGGACAGTAGATCGAGGAATCGCCCGCCGATGTAGCAGATGAGGACCGCCACGAGGGCCAGGATCAGTTTGTTGGGTTGAATGGCCAATCGGAACGCGCGAAAGAGATGAGTGAAAGGGAACACCTCTCGCCAGTGAATGCTCTCAAGAGTGACACGATTGTTACTCGGTGTTTCGCTCATACCGTACTCCTTTCTTAAAGCATCACAGAGTTCGGGTGATGCGTGCCCTATTGTAACAACAACGATGCGGGTTAGAAAGTCCCGCTTGTGAAGTTTCCCATAGTCAATTACATTCATACCAACTTGGCATAAAGCTTGATTTTACGAGGGAAGGCTCTTAACGTGATGGATTGGTTTTTCCAGGAGACTTGAGAATGCGCCGACAAATGAGCCTTGACGGTCAGTGGCAGTTCACGGAACTGAAGATCGGTAAGAAGGGGCAGGGAGGACGGGGTCGGTTTTTCGAGGATGCGCAATGGGTGCAGGAGCAGACAGCCCAGGCCTTCTGGCTCAAGGCGCAGGTTCCGGGCGACGTGTGGCAGGACCTTATTCGCGCCAAGAAGGTTCCGCATCCCTTCGATCATCTGAATTGCCCCAAGCTTCAGTGGATTGAAGACCGGGCCTGGTGTTACCGCAAGACCTTTACGGGTCCGGAGGCGATCGAGGGAAAGACGGAACTGGTTTTTGAGGGGTTGGACACGTTCGCGGAGGTGTTTTTGAATGGGGAACACATCGGCCGGACGAACAATATGTTCCATTCCTGGCGGTTTGACGTCGGGCGGAAGGTTCTGGCGGGTCGGCGCAACGAGCTGCTGGTGGTTTTTCCCCCGTGGCAGGACATGATTCCGAAGAAGGAGCGCAAGGGCGAATGGGCAGCCTTTCTGAAAGAGCGGGTCTGGCAGCGTAAAGCGCAGATGGAATTCGGCTGGGATTGGGGTCCTCGGATTTGCCTGTCGGGAATCTGGCGTCCGGCCCGGCTGGAAATGACGGACACGGCGCGGATCGCGTCGTGGCATTTTAGGACATTGCGGGCCAATCCGCACAAGGCGGTGGTTCAAATCGACGTGGACCTGGAAAAAGTGGCCCGAAAACCTGTTCGTGTGAAGGCGACACTGCGAAATGGCAGCCAGGACCTGACGCAGGAAGTCGAGGCGAGCGGAAAAACGGCGTCGCTGACATTCCAAGTGTCCGATCCGAAGCTCTGGTGGCCTCGAAACTTAGGCAAAGCCAATTTATACACTGTGACGCTGCAGGCCTTTGTCGACGGTGAGTTGGCGGATCAGATGAAGGGTCGCAGCGGGATCCGAACGGTGGAGCTGCTGCAAAAACCGCAGGGCAAGGGATGCAAATCGTTCACATTCGCGGTCAATGGCAAGAAGGTATTTATGGCCGGGGTCGACTGGATTCCGGCGCATAATTTCCTGTCGTCGGTGACGGCGGAGGACTACCGGGTCCGGCTGCAGTCGGTGGCGGACGGGAACATGAACACCATTCGCGTCTGGGGTGGCGGGATTTACGAGGACGAGGCGTTTTACGATATTTGCGATGAACTGGGATTGATGGTCTGGCAGGATTTTATGTTCGCGTGCGCATCGTATCCGGGCGATGATCCCGCGTTTTTGGCCAGTGTGGAAAAGGAGTTCCGAGCGGTTGTTCCGCGGCTTCGGGTACATCCGTCGATCATGCTGTGGAACGGGAACAACGAGAATCAGTGGATCGACACCCATGCCTTCTGGGACAAGCCCGGTCGCAAGGCGCCGGACGTGGTGATCTATCACAAGGTTTTGCCGAAAGTGACGCGGGAATTGGACGGAACGCGTCCGTATTGGCCAGGCAGTCCGTTCGGCGGGAACGATGAGAACGACTGGCGGCAGGGAAACCATCATTCGTGGCAGGTGTGGGCCGGATGCCGAGTCCAGCGACGGAGAAACGAACGCCCGGATTTTGCGGGAGAGGGCGACCCGTCGGAGATTCGCCAC
Source organism: uncultured Phycisphaerae bacterium (assembly GCA_964563935.1). GTDB lineage: Bacteria > Planctomycetota > Phycisphaerae > JAAYCJ01 > JAAYCJ01 > JBAZZQ01. The sequence continues at coordinate 14,393 of CAZLZE010000105.1, forward strand.
TATCGCCACTACGCGGATATCGTGCCGCGGTTTGTCAGCGAATTCGGACTTCACAGCGTGCCCTATCGCAAGACGCTGGCGAAATATCTGTCAAAGTCGGAATTTGACCTCAAGAGCAAGGCCCTGATTTACCGGGACAAAGTCCAGCAGCCGGAAGGCAAGGCGTTTCAGAATCAAAAATGGTTTTTGCGGGATATCACGGGCTGGGCGAAGGACTACGACGAGCTGGAGCTTAAGACGCAGTTGGCGCAGGCGCGCGGGATGCAGTTCGCGATTACGCACGATCGGCGGAATTTGTGGCATTGTTCCGGAGCGCTGATCTGGCAGCTCAACGACTGCTGGCCGGGATTCAGTTGGTCGCTCGTGGATTATGATCTTCTGCCGAAACCGGCGTATTTCGCGGTGAAACGGGCATTTGCCCCCCTGCTGCTGTCGTTCCGTAAGGATGACAACGGCACAGAATTGTGGGCCGTCAATACGTCGGAAAAGGCGTGGAAGGCGACGGTGAATGTGGCCCTGCGAACGTTTGACGGGCGGCTTCTCGGCGAGAAGACAATCAAGATCGACGTGGCGAACGATACGTCCAGACGAGTCATGGGCAACGTCTTGAAAGAACTGGGGGTTGAGAGTTTCGACCCCGCCCGGTGCTATCTGAAGGCCCAAGTGGTTAGCGGAAACAAGACGTTCCCCGCATGGTGTCTGGACGAACCGGTGCGGCTGAATCTGCCGAAGAGCACGGTCAAGGCGAAGCTCGCGGTGAAGAAGGCTGGGTCGCAGTATCGACACGAGGTGACGTTGACGAGCGGCGAGAGTTTCGCATACTTTGTGGGAATCATCCCGCCGTCGGCGGACTGCAAGTTTGAGGATAACTTTGTCAATATCGATCCGAAGTCGTCGACGAAGATCGTTTTCACGGCGCCGGCGAAGTATGATCTGAGAAAGCTGGCGATCCGGAGTTACAACGGTTAGAGAAAGATTGGACAAGACGTAAAAATAATGAAAGGCGAGGATAAGGGCATCCTCGCCTTTTTGTCTTTTCAGACACGTCCGGTCAAAGGTACGGTTTCTACTGGAGCAAAGCAAGCATGTTCTGCGGTGTCGCGTTGGCCTGACGGAGGACCGTCGTACCGGCCTGGACCAGGATCTGAGCCCGGGTCATGTTGGCCGTTTCCACCGCGAAGTCGGCATCACGAATGGCCGATTCCGCCGCCGCCGTGTTTTCATAGGCAATGCTCATGCTGTTGACGGTGCTCTCAACCGTCAGCTTCTGGAAGGCGCCCAATCGACCGCGAAGTTCCGCGACCTGTTTGATCGCTGCCTTGACGATTCGCTGAGCCCTTCCGAGATTGGCGCTGGACAGAGAGTTGGTCTGACCGTCGGCAATCGAACTGAGCTTGCCGTTGGTGCTGTCTCCCAGCGATCCGATGGCAATCGACTGGATACCGATACTGGTCTTTCCAGTCAGCACATCGGCGGCCAGAGAGAAGTCGGCGCCGCCACCGGTAATACTGAAGACCTTGGTCGCTCTGGTGGTTCCGAATCCCGCCTTCATGTCGACCGAGATCGACAGATTGGCGGTGTTGATACCGGCGGTGAGTCCATTGGCGGTTGCGGCTTGGCCGTTGATGATGACGCTTGCGTCGACACCCGTATCCGTGCCGAGACCCGTCGTTCCGGCGCCGGTGCCTTTGTAAGTACCGGAGACTCGTTCAACGGTGACAAACGCATCAGAGCCATACGTCGTGCTATAGAAGACAACGCGTCCGCCACTCAGTGATGCCGACACACCTGTCAGGTCCTTGGATTGGGTGACGGCGTAGCTGATGGCGGATGCATTGGTGGATCTGGCGAAACTGAACACTTGGCTGCCGTAGTTTCCAGTAATCTGGAGAGTCACGCCAGAGGTCGCATTAGTACCCGTTGACCCGGCGAGTTTCGCCGTTTGGGCACTGGTCGTTACCTGTACGGTCACCAGCTTCGACGCACCTTCCACCAGATTGGCGGATTTGATGGTCACACCGTTGAACGCGCTCAGTTGGCTGCCGCTGGTTTGGTAATCCAGCGTGCCGTTGAGCAGTTTCTTACCGGCGAATTCCGTACTGTCGGCGATTCGGTTGATCGTCGAGAGGATGGAATCCACCTGGAGCTGCTTGGCGGCAATTTCGTCGTCGCTCAGACCGCCCGTATTGGCGGCGGAGCTGACCAGACTTTCCAGTTCCGACAGAAGATTCGATACTTCATTCAAACCGCCCTCCGCTGTGGAGATGACGTTCATGGCCCGCTGACCGTTTTCGATCGCGGCGCTCAAGGCCGTCTTCTGTCCGCGAAGGACTTCCGATGCGATCAACCCTGCGGGGTCGTCGGCACCGCTGTTGATCCGGAGACCGGTGCTCAGGCGCTGCAGAGCCGTGTTCAACGTCTTCTGCTGATTGCCGAGCACGCGTCCCGCGATCATACTCGTGACGTTCGTGTTAATTCTACTCATTTGGTTCTAGACCTCCCTTTTAAGGACCGGACGATTTTATTCGGTTTTCAGTCTCACGATTTCTTGGATCGTGCTTTGCCCTTGTTTGGTAGCTCGTCCAGTACATGCTACCTACTTGCCAAAGCCAAACATCGGAAGGCTGGGATGGTTCTTTAGGAAATAGCGGTTTTCAGTATTGCCACGGGAGTCAGGTGGACGGGGTGGGGAGGCGAGAATGCGGTTATCAGAACTGAAAATGGGGATTTGACGAAAAAAAAGTGAGATTTTATGGGGCAGAGCGGGCAACTCGCCAAAAAGAGGGGATTTTTTCTTTCGTAGAAGATGCGACCGATAAAAATGAGGGAAGCAGGGATGGCGGGTAATGACTAATTCCTGATAACGAATGTCTAATCAATGCCTAATGCCCATTGACTAAAGAAGACCTTCGCTGACGAGGATTAGCTCCGCCAGGATGAGCAGGAACGTGCAATATCGTTTCATCGAAGGCGTTGTACCACTCTCTGATGGCAAACCCTGTTGCCGTAGTCTGCATAAAAAAAACCCTTCAGCGGTCCTTGCGTATGTGAAAATCGTGTGATATAAAACTAACGATTGTTAAAGGATTTTTTTAGGAGATCGTCATGAAACGGATTTTGAGCTGGTCGTTGATGTTGGGATTGATGTTCGCCATGGTCGGGTGCGAAAGCTGGCAAAAGAAGAATGCCCCGGCGGATCAGGGCGAGGACAAGATGGCCCTTCAGAACGTACAGCCGGAAGATGAGACGAAGACCGAAGCTCCGCAGCCTGCGGAAGAGGCCGCGGTCGCCGAACCGGCTCCGACCGGTGGGCGGACTCACGTGGTACAGAGAGGCGATACCCTCTTTAAGCTGGCACGCCAATATTACAACGGCGATCAGAGCCAGTGGCGCCGAATCTACCAGGCGAATCAGAGCCAGATTCCGAATCCCAATCAGTTAAAGGTCGGTCAGCAGCTTGTCATTCCCTAAGGGAGTGATACAATTACGTTGAAATGGTTTATGC